>JBAXFM010000324.1:0-5656 GCA_037139855.1 Bacteroidota bacterium | reverse complement strand
CCAAAATTAGTACTACCAAGGTATGCGCACACCTTTGTGTACTAACTGTCCATCAGGAAACTGGTCTCTTGCAATTGTAACAAGACTAACTACTGTACTTGCTCCTTCTTCAACATCCATAGGAGCAGCATCTGAACCCAGGTCAGTCTTTACCCAGCCAGGATGAGCTGCGGCAACTGCAATTCCCTTTACTCCGAGTGTTTTTGATTGAATCTGCGTAAGCATATTTAGACCAGCTTTAGAGGTAGCGTATCCCACAGTCATGAATCCCGAAATATACTGCCACATATTCTCTGCTGCATCAATAGAACCTAACTGCGACGAATGATTAATTATTCTTGCGTCGTTACTC
Source organism: Bacteroidota bacterium (assembly GCA_037139855.1). Classification (GTDB taxonomy): domain Bacteria; phylum Bacteroidota; class Bacteroidia; order Bacteroidales; family FEN-979; genus CAIVAT01. The sequence goes on along the minus strand of JBAXFM010000324.1, from coordinate 5,304 downwards.
AATGAGAGCAGAGGCACTAATGCTTCTGTAATAGCATAGGGTGCGATAAGGTTGATTTCGAGTGTGCGGCGAACTTTTTCAGTGTTAGTTGGCTTACCATCCCATTCGATAGCGATTCCTGCGTTATTTACTAAAACGTCAAGTTTACCGAATTTTTTTTCTAGACATTTCGCAAGATTGGCAATATCAGATGCACTGGTAACTTCGAGAGGCATAGTATGAGCATCGCAACCAGCTGCAACAAGCTCTTCAACCGCCTTTGTGCCTGCATTTTGGTCACGAGCTGTGAGCACAACTGTATATCCGATTAAACCTAATTGACGTGCTATTTCTTTACCAATCCCTTTGTTTGCTCCTGTAATCAGGACTACTTTTCCATTTTTACTTTCCATAAAATTACTCCATTAATTTATAAATATGTATTAAGTTTTTTTGTTTTAATTTGTGTTCTGACTAACGTTTTTTTATTTTACTGATATCAAAATTATTACAATTATTCATTTTTCTTATATTTTCAGTTAGAAGCTTGCTACTAAAGGTTAGCTTCACAAGTCAATGGTTCAACTTTATGTTGGATTGCAGCTAACACACTTGTCGGTAACCTTAATATTCAGGTTATATCTCATTTATGTTCTGAGGAAAATATTTGTTAATATTTTGATAATATGTGACATATGTGGGATGATGTCGAAAGAAAAATCTATTGCTATCCAATCCAATAGTAACAATAGTTTTCATCAAATAAAATTAACAAGTTTCATCTAATCTTAAACATTTTCCAAACATTATTTTATAATTCATTTGATAACAGGATGTTGAGTATCCAACTCACCCCGCCCCCACCGCATACAAATGTTTCTGAAATGACAAAAACGTTGATCTGATCATCTCCACCCCGCCAAGATGTTCGGTGGCATCGCTGATGGCATGGTATTTCAGCATCAGCAAACCTGGAAGCTTTTCCTGGTCGAGTTGATCAACGCCGGATTCAATATATTTGGCCAGAACGAAGTCAAGAAACTCTTTGTGTTTATCATTCAGGCCCAGGAAGATCAAATCTTTTGCTTTGATAACCCGGTTAAGCCTGGTAATCTTTGGCCGGGCAAAGGAGACATATTCCAGCACATCAAACAGGTCGCAGTCTTCGGCTTCAATCAATTTCTGCATGGTCGTGAGTTCCTCCTTACCAAAGCCCACCCCGGCAATTTTGTCGAGAAATGCCTTTCTGGTGATGGGATCAGACCAGATGGCACGCAGTTCTTCCTCGTTTTTAAAGAAATCAGGCAGTACCCCGAATAAATTTTGCAGAAATTCTTCAGCTGAAATGGGTTTTCCATCGGCACTCCAGTAGGAGGTGGAGATCATGTGCTGAATTTCCCGTTCCTTGCCATCCCGCAACCTGATTTTTATTTTCTTCCTTGGTTCTGGTGGTTCGGGCGGTTCAGGCGGCTGCGGCTCGGGATCACCCGGGAGATTGGACGGTCCTGGCCCCACCGGAGGTTCGGGGGCAATGGGTTCACCATCCCACTCGGGATCGGCAAAATGATGGTATGCATCCACAAAATCATAAATGGTAAAGAATTCCTTGCCATCAAAAAGCCTTGTGCCCCGCCCGATGATCTGTTTAAACTCGATCATGCTGTTGATCGGACGCATCAGGATAATGTTGCGGATATTCCGGGCATCAACCCCTGTGGAGAGCTTTTGCGATGTGGTGAGGATCGTGGGAATGGATTTCTCATTGTCCTGGAACTCCCGCAGGTACTGTTCACCCAGTGCCCCGTCATTGGCCGTGACCCGAACGCAGTAGTTCGGTTCCTTGCTTTTCTTGACCTGGTTAACCAAATCCCTCACCGCTGCGGCATGATCCTGGGTGGCACAGAATACCAGTGATTTTTCATTTTGATTGATCTCATCCATGAAAACATTCACCCGCTTGGCTTCCCGTGCCTTGATCTCGATGATCCGGTTGAAATCCGGTTCCTTGTAAAGTTTGCCCTCCTCTACCATGCCTTCAATGACATCATCATCCGAGGTATACAAATAGTCATCCAGGGTAGTTTTGATGCGTTTTACCTTAAAGGGGGTGAGGAATCCGTCGTTTATTCCTTCCTTCAGGGAATAAATGTAAACCGGATCGCCAAAATACCGGTAAGTGTCAACATTGTCTTTGCGTTTGGGGGTGGCGGTTAACCCCAGCTGGACAGCGGGGGCAAAGTATTCCATGATCGCCCGCCAGTTGCTCTCATCGTTGGCCCCGCCACGGTGACATTCATCAATGATAATAAAATCGAAGAAGTCTGGAGGGTATTCACCGAAATAGGGGGTATTCTCCGGTCCGCACATGAAGGTCTGAAAGATGGTAAAGAAAATGCTTCCATTGGTTGGCACACAGCCCTTTTTACTGATCTCCTTCGGACTGATCCGCACAAGCGCATCCTCGGGAAAAGCGGAAAAAGCATTAAAAGCCTGGTCGGCCAGAATATTCCGGTCGGCAAGAAACAGGATTTGTGGTCGCCGGGAGCCATCCCGCCTCAGATTCCAGCGGGATTGAAAGAGTTTCCAGGCAATCTGGAAGGCGATGAACGTCTTGCCCGTGCCAGTGGCCAAAGTGAGAAGAATCCGCTGTTTTTCTTCTGCAATGGCAGCCATGACGTTATTCACGGAAATTTCCTGGTAGAATCGTACATCCTTGGTGCCGCCGATATCTTCAAACGGAATCTGGCTGAATCGATCACGCCATAGGTTTTGCGTTTCAAAGGTCTTGTTCCAAAGTTCATCAGGGGTGGGGAATGTGGCAATTAATCCTTCCTTGCCGCTGGTCATGCAAATCTGGTAAATTTCCCTGCCATTGGCGGCAAAGGTGGTTTCCAGGTGCATCTTTTCTGCATAATTCTTGGCCTGTGCCACGCCTTCACCCACACCCAGCTCATTGCTTTTGGCCTCGATGGCCGCCAGTTTGCGACCCTGATACACCAGGATATAATCAGCGACCAAGGGTTTGCTTCGGCCACCACCGGTTTTGATCTTGCCAGCCGTGATGTGGTACTCCCGCAAGATACGTGAACCTTCCACCACACCCCAGCCACTTTGCCGGAGCTGTGGATCGATCAGTTCTGCACGGGTTTCGGCTTCGTTCATGGTTAGTTGGTGTTTAATTCGCCTGCGAAGGCTTTCTCAAGGATTGTTTTTTTCAGATCGTCAAGGTCTTCGAGCTTTTGCTGGTATATGGCTTCGAGCTTTTTAGTTTCGGCTGATAATATGTCAATGTGTCTAACAATTTTATGTTGAATGGAAATTGATGGACATATTATTGGAAATTCTCTTACATCCTTAACATTCAAATTTGGGACACCTGAACTACTAATACTTTTCTTTGCTAAAGATTTAATTGCGGGTGAATTTAAATAATGTTTTAAATAGTACGAATTTAATCTTTCGGATTTAGGTTTAATTAGTGTTAAACTCACATAAACACTAAATTCAAATTCGTGTTCAACAACTCCTGCTTCGCCAAATTTAGAACCCACCCGAGAATATAAAACATCTCCCTTTGCTGGTTTATTTTTTTTGGTGAGTTCTTGATGAAATTGTTTAGATATGCATCTATATTTATCTAAAACCACCTCACCATCCCTGACATTTTGTGCTGATAAAAATGGAACACCTTCGCTTTCGTCAACATATTTAGGTGTGGCTGCCACGCCACATGTTATCAACTGGCATAATTCTTCCATTGTATACTCTTCCCATCCATCGTCCCGATTCGCAATTACACTTTGCAGATATGATTCAAAAACCTCCCGTGCATTGGCAAGGTTCTTTTCGGCATTCTCTTTGGCTTTGGCAATGGCGGCAAAGGCTTCGTCCAGAATGGCGACGATGCGGTGCTGTTCGGGGAGAGGAGGATATGGGATAGGAATTAAATTAAGCATTTTCTGGTTCAATTTGGGTTGTGCCATTCCACTGACATAATCATCCAGAATGATCGAATTAAGGTAATACTCAACAAATCTTTGTGATACATTATCCTTAAATCGCAAAATATGGGCATGATTATTAACCCATGATTTGCCGCTTATTGAAAAGGCGATCGGATATGTCCGAGCCAAAAGATTGGCACCATCTTCTGATACTAAAAGAAGATCATCGTCAAAAAGATAGTCGGAAACGTAATCAACAATTCCCGAAGCACCATAATATGGATAACGACCAGCATTCCTGACATTCTTGGTGACCGGAACTCTTTTATTGTCCAAGTTTTCAGCAATATGAGCTAATGTTTTCACTTCCCACCCTTTCTTCATAGCCTTTCCCATCTTTTATTACTTTTCACCTTCAATGAGCAACTGCTTTTCAATCAATTGCCTCAGTTCCTCTTTGTCGGGCATGTAAAATTGGTATTTGCTGATGAAAAGTTGCGATGTAAGGTTGTGCATCGCATATTTTATCAGCAGGTCATCCTTTTCTTTTGTCAGTACGATGCCAACGGGCGGATTATCACCTTCGGTGTTCAACATCTCAACGAAATGCGTCCATGTCAATTGGTGCGGAACCTCCGCACCAATTGGATAAACGGCATCTAATTGCATGGTATTCAACAGTATTTGAAACGCAACCGGGGGTACCTGTTTCTCCAAACTTGTCATAGCAGTTTCAGTATTGAGGTTAAAATCTCTGCACTTTCTGCATCCAGCGCTTTCATCTCCGCAATAATTTCGCGGGGCTCCCGCAGCGCCACCTCTTCTTTCTTATTGGGGTTCTTAGCTGACAGATCATAGGTACTGGCATCCACAGCAGCAATATTCACCGACCATGAGTTCAACGAATCAGCCCTGGTCTTTTGCAAAGCAACAAACTCAGCCAGATCATTTTCGTTGAGGGGGTTGGTCTTGCCAAGGTTGCGATCCAGGTTAAGCTGATAGAACCATACCTTGCGGGTTGGGGCTCCCTTTTCAAAGAACAATACCACTGTCTTCACCCCGGCCCCGGTGAAGGTGCCGCCCGGAAGGTCAAGAACGGTATGCAGGTTGCAACTTTCAAGCAACAGCTTGCGAAGACTCACCGAAGCATTGTCTGTGTTCGACAGGAAAGTGTTTTTAATCACCACCCCTGCCCGGCCGCCGGCTTTGAGGATTTTGATAAAGTGTTGCAGGAACAGAAAGGCTGTTTCCCCGGTTTTAATCGGGAAATTCTGTTGCACCTCTGCACGTTCCTTGCCGCCGAATGGGGGATTGGCCAGCACGATGTCATAGCGGTCTTTTTCCTGGATGTCGGCCAGGTTTTCGGCCAGGGTATTCGTAT
>JBAXFM010000323.1:0-5659 GCA_037139855.1 Bacteroidota bacterium | reverse complement strand
AAAAAACTATCCTCCGCTGATATTTTTGTATTCCGCTATGCAAACCTCGATGGAACCAGCGAACAAAATGTAACAGAGAATATCAGTTCACTGACGGCAACAGATTTTTCGGGTTATTCCCTTGAGACCAATTCCCGGGTTGCTTTCGAGCCGGTTAAAAACAGTTGGGACCTGCTTTTTACCAAATATATGTCGGTTCAATCCAATGGCACGCCTTATCTTGTTACCGGTGTGCTGAGCAACGACACAGTGAAGACTAAAAAGTTTTATCCTGTAGTGCTTACTTACAGCGATTACAGCCCGGGCTCCTGGGATTCAACCCGCTCCTCCATCGGTTGGAACTGGAAAGTATTCAATATGAATACTTTTACCTATAATGTGGTTGATTCGACGGTTTACTTTGTGAAACCCGTTCAGGGGGATGTATATAAATTATATTTTACTGCTTTTACAGGCAGTACGACCGGTATTGTGAAATTTAATATCGAAAAATAGCAGGAATAGCGATCGCAATGAAAAAAGACCAGATTCTTCATTTAACTGCATTATCGAATATGACCGGCACAACCGGTGAAGACCTTACGTTTTCTCTTACAGATCTGACAGGCCGACAACTCCGTGCAGATCGTCCGTGGCGTGTGGCTGATGGGCTCAATGCTTATTCAATGGATGTTACCGGGGTGCAACCCGGCATTTACTTTGTGACCGTTTCTACCGCAGCAACGGAAACGGTGAACAATGTAACAATATCCTTTTAGCATGATGAAAGGCCCATTTAGCCTCGTAATCGGACTTTTTAGTCTTTTGGCCGTAACCTCTGGTTACGGCCAAAAGGCTTTTATTAAGGTCATTGACCAGAAAAGCAATGAACCGGTTGCCTTTGCGCATGTGTGTTTTGAAGGGTTGAAATCCGGTTCTCCGAAATACAGTCTAACCTCCATCGAAGGGACTGTTTCAAATGATGTAAAAGAAATATCGAAAATAGCGGTCAGTTATATGGGGTATGTTACCCATACAGATACAATCAAACCTGGTCAATCGATTGAAATTCATCTTGTACCAATGGTGTTGAATATGGATGAGGTAGTGGTAACCGGTCAATACAAACCAGAACGTGCCGATAAATCCATTTACAAGATTGAAGTCATCAATTCCCGGCAAATTGAACAGAAAGCCGCCAATAACATGGCTGATCTTCTTAAGGATCAGTCGAATATGAGTATCACCCAGAATGGAGTTTTGGGCACAAGCCTTCGGATGATGGGGATGTCGGGTGCGAACGTTAAATTTCTTCAGGATGGGGTGCCCCTGATTGGCCGTATGAATGGAAATTTTGATCTGAACCAGATCAACTTAAACAATACCGATCATGTTGAAGTGATTGAAGGACCGATGTCGGTGATATATGGGAGCAATGCGCTTGCCGGGGTGATCAACATCATTACAAAAGAAAACAGGTCATCACTCCTCAATGTCACAACCAATTTCTATACAGAATCAGTAGGGGTTTTTAACTTTGATGGTTCCGTCTCCTTTAATAAAAAGCAGCATGGGTTTTCACTCGATGGCGGTCGTAATTTTTTTGGTGGCTTTGAAGCGCCCGGGGATGCCACCCGTGACCTGACTTTTAAACCGCGGCGGCAGTATTTTTTTGACGGGTATTATATCTTTTCCACCAAAACACTCAAACTGAAGTTTGCCGGTGATTACTTCAATGAATTGTTGCTGGATAAAGGGCCGTTACTTGGTCCCTACTTCGAAACAGCCTTTGACAATCATTTTACCACTGTGCGTTATACGGGACGTGCAGATGCTTCTATCACCCTGCCTAAGAAGCACTTCATTAATCTGCTGGCTTCTTTGTCCATGTATAACCGGATGAGGGAGACCTACTTTAAAGATCTGACCACCCTTATTGAATATCCTGTAAGGCAATCATGGGCGCAGGATACTACCTTGATCCGGTCGGTAGTGGCGCGTGGAACTTTTGCAAAAAGCAACGCGGATCAGAAATTCAATTATCAGACCGGGTTCGACATCAACGATGAGATGGGAACGGGAAAAAAGATCGATGGCAGCAAGCAGGAGATCGGCGACTATGCTGCATTTTTCAGCGTAACCTATAATCCTGTCAGGGTCCTTTCCCTGCAACCCGGCGTCAGGGTTATTTATAACACAAAATACGACGCGCCGGTCGTTTATGCCCTCAGTGCAAAATGGAGCATCATGGATGCCTTGAATTTGCGATTCTCCTATTCCAAGGGATTCAGAACGCCTGATATCAAGGAACTTTACCTTGTGTTTGTTGACGTGAACCATAATGTGAAAGGAAACGCAGATCTTCAGGCCGAGAAATCAAACAATTTTAACCTTAACCTGAATTTTGCAAAGGAAGAGCGGAAAGTAGCCTGGTCAATCGATCTCAGCGGATTTTACAATTTTATCGAAAATAAAATCGAACTTGCTCAAACAGGAGCAAATCTTGAATATCGCTATGAAAATGTAAGCAGGTATAAAACAGCGGGCTTAAATGGCAGTTGTTCCTATTCATTGTATCCTTCTTTTAAATTGCAGTTGGGCTTTTCTGAAACGGGTGTCACCGGTAGTCCTGATGCAGGTGTTGCCTATGATAAATTCAAATGGTCTCCTGAAATTACATTTAGTCCTTCCTATCGTTTCATTAAGCAGGATGTTACGCTTTCATTGTACTATAAATACTCGGGGGCAGCGCCTCAGCTGGTATATGATGAGAAAAAGATCGTATGGCAATGGGTTGATCCGTACCATATGATGGATTTCACAGCCAGCAAAGGATTCTGGAACAACAGGGTTCGCCTGTCAACCGGCGTGAAAAATATTTTCAATACCATCGTCGTCCCGACCACAGGGGGCCAGGGAGGAGCCCATTCTGGCGGTTCCGGCAATAACATCGCCTGGGGCAGGTCCGTCTTTCTGAAACTATCTTTTCAATTCAATAAATACAAATGATGAAAACAGGACCTGTTTTGCTGATCATCATCGTAGCGATGGCGTTTCAATCCTGTTTCAAAAAGGATGAAATGGTCCCCGCGCATCCAAGGGAGAATTTAATTACTGACACGATTCCAATGACCGAAAATTACCTGTATCAGGTTTATTACAGTGTGGATTCGGGACGAATAGTAAGTTCCAATGTGAAAACATTGTTTGACCTTGGGTTCGAATGCAGCCAGGCTGGCTGGCATGTGATTCTCAATACCAGTAATTTTATGAAAGTTGCCGACCTGGGCGAGGTCGCTTTCGGACAGCCACACGATACCACCGGTATGAAACTGCGTTTTGATAAATCAGACGGAAATTCTGATTCTACCGCAATCGGTCAGTGGTTCACCATCTCAGGGAGTGATACTGTTTCCAACAATCATGTTTATGCGATCAGCCGTGGTCTTGATGAACTTGGTAATCCGCTTGGGGTGTACCAGTTGATCTTTGACAGCCTCAAAAACAACTCCTTTTATTTTCGGTATGCACCATTGAAAGGCGGAACCGTTTCCTATGGAAAAGTGACAAAAAATGCGGAGGTGAATTATTTGTATTTCAGTCTGAAAACAGGCGCTGTTATCTCTGTAGAGCCTCCTCGTCAGACCTACGATATGCTGTTTACGCAATACACCACCCTGCTTTATACTGATCAGGGCGTTCCATATCCCTATCTGGTAACAGGTGTTTTGGTAAACCGTGGCCAGGTTGAGGTGGTTGCAGATTCAACTGCTGATTTTTTTGGAATTACCCATGAACAGGCTGTAACAATGAATTATTCAAAAGCGCTTGATGCCATTGGTTACGACTGGAAATTCTATAGTTTTGCCTCAGGAGTTTATACCATCCGGCCAAAAGTCCACTACATCATACACAGTGTTTCGGGTCAGTATTTTAAACTCCGTTTTGTCGGGTTTTATAACAAGGATGGGTTGAAAGGTTATCCGATGATTGAATATCAGAAGTTATCGTTATAACTTTGTTTATTTTCGCTTAATGAAAGAGATCATTAAAAAATATTCCAACGGCGAAGTTACTGTAGTCTGGCAACCCGCAAAATGCATACACTCCAAAATTTGTTGGGAAAAGGCTACCGGATTACCTGAAGTATTTAATCCACAGGTTAGACCCTGGATCAACATGGATGGAGCCGAAACCGATCAGATTGTTGAACAGGTTAAAAAATGCCCGACCGAGGCCCTGAGTTTCTTTTGGAATGACGAAGCTAATACTGAAGATGAGGATCAGACCGTTGCCGGAGATGACCCTGGTCAAAAACCGGAGACGATTGTCCAGGTGATGAAAAACGGACCATTATTGGTCTTCGGCAACATTATTGTAAAAGATCCTGACGGCAACGAAACCCGAAAGAACAACGTTACCTCCTTTTGCCGGTGCGGCGTTTCGAAAACCCATCCGTATTGCGATGGCACGCATTTCGATGTTGATTTCAAGGGGTAAATACCTCCATAATTCACAAGCCTGCATTTAATTTCTATTTTCAAGGATTAGAGCCATTTAATTTCTTAATACGGTTGTATTTCTATATGCAACCAGTGCCGTAGGCACAATATATGGGTAGCAGTCGAATTTAAACAGTCTCTAAATTTCTTTCTCAATTTTTTTTTAATCTGTTCGTAAATTGTAACTATCTTCGGGCTGATTTCCGGTTGCATGCTGTAGCATTGGTTTTTAATTAACGGCGATGCATGGAGAATTCTTACCAGATGAAAAAGCTAATCACCCTGTTCCTGCTGATGGCCGCTCTTTCTGCCGTGTCACAGCCCCAAAGTAAAGTCAAACATGTGATCCTGATCAGAAACAACATTACCTGTGCCGTCAAAAGGGTCACAGAGAATACTGATGTTAGAGTCACGCTCACTTCCGGGAAAGAGATTTCGGGACGGGTTGCCAGCATACATGCGGATACGATTTTTTTTAGTGATAGCTTCGTACGGGTTCCTGAGATTAAAAGGCTGGTTTTTAATAATGTGCCGGAGATGCCTTCCATGCCCGGACCATTTCCGCACCCAAATCGCCAGACAGAATTTGCTTATGTAGCCGGATCATCCGCCCAACAGATCAATTGTCCGCCCGATAGTGTTTATAAAAACAGATGGACTTACCAGTTGTATGTCAAAGGTCTGATATATGAGGCAAAAAGGGCACGAAACCAGGAAAGAAGTCCCTTCAAAGAATCGACAAATCCGCTGATCAGCAGAAATAACACGACAGCCGATACCAGTTACCGGGTCAGCGATACCGGCAACCTGCTCAGCAATGCCAAGGCAATGCCTGCCAAAAATCATGATACCCGGCATTACAACAATTTCCTGAAATGGAATGTGACCAAAGTGGCCCATCTTGAGATTGCATTTTCCTACGAACGATTGATTGCCAAAAATATAACCTGGGAAACCGAGCTTAGTGCAATCTTCGGGGTTCAATCGGCTGATGCATACTACCAGATTCCTCAGCCATTGTACAATTACAACGGTTTCTCTGTAACCACCTACCCAAAGTATTATGTTATTAGTCCGACCGCATACCTTGGTGTGGTATTCATGTACAAATATTTGTGGGCAACCGGGATCCGAACCGATTGGCCTGACAAGGGAGGCAGTGGCAACGGCAAACTCCA
>JBAXFM010000322.1:0-5668 GCA_037139855.1 Bacteroidota bacterium | reverse complement strand
TTCGAACCCAGGACCCCCGCCTTAAAAGGGCGATGCTCTACCTGCTGAGCTAGCTAATCAGTCCTTAAATTTGAGGGTGCAAAGTTAATCCTTTTCTGTTAAAGTCCAAATGAATTGATAAAATTAATAGTTGTCTGATGAAAACTCACGATTGGCCGGAGAAACCAAGTTTCCATGAATGGCAATCCAGAAACAGGGTAGGGATTTCGAGGTCTCCTCAACCCGGTGTTTGCAATGCGCAGGAATGAACAAATGATCGCCCGAAGCAAGATTTACCAGAGTACCTGTTCCGAAGCGAATAACAGCTGTCCCACTGACCAATATGACCCATTCATCCTTTGCCTGATCATACCACTCTCCGGCAGGTGTGACTTGCCCGGTACTGACAATCCTTTCAATCAGAAGCTCCGGAGTTCTGACAATATCTTCGAAAAATTCAGCGTCCCCATTGATAATGCCCCCAACGTTGAAAATGTTTTTCAAAATAAAAAATGATTCCTCCATAAAACCAGTTTCTCTTTTCCCTTCATCAATTTACCAGTTCACCAGTCCACCTGTTTGACCATTATCCAGCCAGTTGCCCACCATGTCCTCTTGCCCACTCCTACAGATACTCCTCCAGAAATCCCTTCCCCTGCCTGATGATGTTCATGTCATTCCCCGTACAGTCAACAACAGTAGATGGAACATTTCCACAGTGACCCGAGTCGATGACAATGTCAACCAACTTGTGAAACATTTCATAGATCAGTTCAGGATCGGTTTGATAATCAATTATTTCATCATCAGAGTGAATGGAGGTGGTCATGATCGGGTTTCCAAGCAGTTCAACAATCTGGATTGGCACCTTGTGGTCGGGGATACGGATACCTACGGTTTTTTTCTTGCTTTGAAAGAAGTGAGGAACACTGTTGGTCGCGTTCAAAATAAAAGTGAATGGACCGGGCAAAGCACGACGCATCACCTTAAATGTATGATTGGGGATTGGCTTCGAATAACCCGAAAGCTGGCTTAAATCGCTGCAAACAAATGAGAAATTTGCCTTTTCACGCTTGATTCCCTTGATCTGAGCTACCCGGTCAACGGCTTTGATCTGTGTGATATCACACCCCATCCCATATACCGTATCCGACGGGTAAATGATTACTCCGCCCTGACGCAGACAATCAACGACAATTTTCAGTTGACGTTCGCTGGGGTTGTCGGGATGGATTTTTAGTAACATGGCATAAAAATAAGAGCAATTGAATATCGAATATTGAACAACGAATTTCGAATTTCGAATTATTTACCAGATTTTCGCTACAGCCCATTCGACATTCAAAATTCAATATTCGCTACTCATTATTCCATAAAAAATGGGTAAGCCCCTTATATCGCACCGCTCGACCATCGTACCCTTGCTTTCTTCCAAACCTGGGGGAGTTAGTTGGGAGCTGGTCGTATAAGACTTACCCGCTGCAAAAATACAAATTTATATGCCTCTTTTCACATGGCTGTCGTTTTTTTTGTAAGTTTGCCATGAAACAATCTTAAAACCTATTACCATGGAAGAAAAACCACGTTCTGTTATATCTAACGGAATTTTTTATGGATTAATAACCGGCGCTGCCATCGTTGTTTTTTCATTGATCATGTTTCTAATGGATCTCTATTTAAACAAAGCAGTGAACTGGATTGGCTACATTTTCCTGATTGCAGGAATGATATTTGGGACTCTTGAGTTCCGTAAGAAATATGCGAATGGATTCCTTACCTATGGCAAGGCTTTCAGCTCTTGTTTCTGGATTGGATTGTTTGCAGGAATCCTTGCATCTTTGTACCTTTTTGTCTTTATACAGTTTATTCACCCGGGTTTTATCAATGAATTGCTAGATCAGGCGCGGGCAAATATGTTAGCATCACACCCTAACATGACGGATGAACAAGTGGAACAGGCTTTGTCAATATCGGCAAAATTCATGTCACCAGTGATGATGGTAGTATGGGGACTGGCTGCCTATGCAGCAATTTCAGCTATTTTTGGCCTGATACTGGCAATTTTCCTTAAGAAGGAAGATCCCTCTTTGAATACCAATATGTAATCGTTACCGATGAATGTCTCTATTGTAATCCCCCTTCTCAACGAAGACGAATCTCTTCCTGAACTTGCTGCATGGATCGATGGCGTGATGCTGGCAAATCACTATTCCTATGAAATCATTTTTGTGGATGATGGCAGCAAAGACCATTCATGGGAGGCGATTCAGCGCTTGCAGGCAGCCAATTCCAATGTGAAAGGCATTAAATTTCGCAGAAATTATGGAAAAGCTGCCGCGCTGAATGTTGGATTCATAGCCGCAAAAGGGGAGGTGGTTTTTACCATGGATGCAGATCTACAGGACAGCCCCGATGAACTTCCCGAAATGTACCGGATGATCATAGACGAGGGATATGACCTTGTTTCGGGGTGGAAGAAAAAACGTCACGATCCCATTTCAAAAACCATCCCGACAAAATTTTACAACTGGTCGGCCCGCCGGATGTCGGGAATCAGGTTGCATGATTTCAACTGTGGGTTAAAGGCATACAGAAATACGGTCGTTAAAAGCATCGAGGTATATGGAGAGATGCACCGCTACATCCCGTTCCTGGCCAAGTGGGCAGGATTTTCGAAAATCGGGGAGAAGGTCGTACACCATCAGAAGCGAAAATTCGGTAAAACCAAATATGGGCTCGACAGGTTTTACAAGGGCTATCTTGATTTGGTAACCATAACGTTCACATCAAGATTTGGCAAAAGACCAATGCATTTTTTCGGACTCTGGGGAAGCTTGATTTTTACATTGGGTTTTGGCATTGCCGGTTACCTTGCATATGAGAAATTTTTCAAGATGGCCTTTAAAATGACTGAACGACCCCTCTTTTTCTTTGGATTGCTGGCAATGATCATTGGCACCCAGTTGTTTGTTGCAGGTTTTTTGGGAGAACTTGTTTCGAGAAGCTCTTCCGACAGGAACAACTACCTGATTGAAGAGAAACTGGGTGTGGAATGAAAACCCCGATGAAAATTGTTTTAATAGGATCGGCCCATCCTTTGCGCGGTGGGCTGGCAACTTTTAATGAACGGTTGATTCACGAATACCGGAAAAATGGGGCAGATGCTTCAATATATACCTTCAGCCTTCAATACCCATCCATTTTATTCCCTGGGAAAACGCAAATTTCCTCGGAACCTGCACCTGAAAACCTCCCTGTTTATATTAAGGTAAATAGCATCAATCCCTTCAACTGGATAAAAATCGGGCTGGAACTCAAAAAGCAAAAGCCGGATCTGGTTATCGTCAAATTCTGGATGCCCTTTATGGCGCCCTGTTTTGGCACCATATGCCGGATCATCAAAAGGAACAGGCACACCAAAATCGTCACCATTATCGACAACCTCATACCGCACGAACACCGGCCCGGTGATAAATTGCTTTCCTGCTACTGGATTGACAGTGTGGATGGGTGTGTCGTTATGTCGAAATCGGTGATGGACGATCTGGGGAAATTTGATACCCGAAAACCAAAAGTTTTTTGCCCACATCCGCTGTATGATAATTTCGGCGATCCGATTTTAAAGCAAGAGGCCCTGGCCCGGTTACACCTGGATCCTGGCTTTCATTATGTACTTTTTTTTGGTTTTATACGCGATTACAAGGGGCTGGATTTACTCCTGGAGGCTTTTTCAGATGAACGATTGCGCCAACTGAAAGTTAAATTATTGGTGGCAGGTGAATTTTATTGTGATCCAAAACCATATCAGGAGATTATTTCGAAACATCACCTGGAGGATATGGTGATCATGAGCAATGATTTTATCCCCGACAGCAAAGTGCTGAATTATTTCTGCGCGGCCGACCTGGTGGTTCAGCCTTATAAAAGCGCTACCCAGAGCGGTGTTACTCAAATTGCCTATCATTTCAACAAACCCATGATCATTACCAATGTTGGCGGGTTAGCCGAATTTGTCCCGGATGGGAAGGTAGGATATGTGGTAGAACCGATTCCCCATGAAATTTCTGAAGCAATTCTGCGTTTTTATCATGAGGATAAAGAAACATTGTTTTCTGCCAACGCATCTGTCGAAAAGCAGAAATATTCCTGGGGAAAAATGATCGATGCCATTGAAACGGTTTCTGAAGGTTCTTTTTGATTTTTGACATTTGACTTTTGACATTTGACATTTGACTTTTAACATTTGACTTTGACTTTAACTTTACACCAATGATCATACGCAGCAAAGCGCCTTTACGTCTTGGGCTGGCCGGAGGAGGTACCGATGTCGCCCCGTTTTCTGAACTCTTTGGCGGCGCCATTCTTAATGCCACCATCAGCATGTATGCTTATGCCACTATCCAGCCACGAACTGATGGCAAAATCGTACTTAATTCCATGGATAAAAGGGAGTTTTATACCCTCGATTCGGTTGATCATCTTCCCATTGATGGAAATCTTGACCTTCACAAGGGGATTTACAACCGGATCGTTCATGATTATACGAATAAACCACTCTCATTTGAATTATCAACCTATGTTGACGCTCCTCCGGGATCAGGACTTGGCACATCATCCACACTGGTTGTGGCCATTGTTGGGGCTTTTGCCGAATGGCTCAACCTGCCGATGGGCGAATATGACCTGGCGCATCTGGCCTATGAAATCGAGCGTAACGACCTTGGCATGGCTGGCGGAAAACAGGATCAATATGCCGCCACTTTTGGCGGGGTGAATTTCATGGAATTTTTCAAAGAAGATAAAGTGATCGTAAATCCACTGCGAATTCGCGAAAAATACCTTGATGAACTGGCGCATAATTTGATTCTCTATCATACGGAGACAAGCCGGCTGTCCTCCAAAATTATTGAACAGCAAACCAAAAATGTGCTGGCCAAAAATGTTAAGTCACTGGAAGCCATGCATAAGCTGAAGGACCAGGCAGTGATGATGAAGGAGGCCATTCTGATGGGAGAATTAGACAAAATCGGTGAAATTCTTGATTTTGGATGGCAGTTTAAAAAGAATCTGGCCGAAGGGGTCAGCAATGCTTTTATTGATGAAATCTATGAAACAGCCATGCAAAACGGGGCAACAGGTGGGAAAATTTCAGGTGCGGGTGGTGGCGGTTTTATGTTTTTCTATTGTCCCGGGAATAACCGTTCAAAGGTCATTGACGCCTTGAAGAAATTCGGGGGGCAAACCAAAAGATATGAGTTTACTTCAAAAGGTCTTTCAACATGGACCATTTGAAAAGTCAAAAGTCAAAAGTCAAAAGTCAAAACGCAAATGGTAAATGGCAAAAGTGGAAAAAGTCAGGCTACCAATCATTCAATCATTCAATCATTCAATCAATAAAACATGCGTATCATAGAATCAATCAAAGAATCCATTGACGTCAAGCAGAAATTGCTTACGAATTCATTGTTAATAAGCGATATTCGTAAAGTTGCGGTGGCTTGTACCAATGCATTTTCCCGGGGGAACAAGGTGCTGTTTTGCGGAAATGGGGGCAGCGCTGCGGATGCACAACACCTCGCGGCAGAATTTTCAGGCCGGTATTACTTCGATCGGCCTCCATTGCCTGCCGAAGCGTTACATGTGAATAGTTCTTTTCTAACAGCCGTTGCCAACGACTATTCCTATGATG
>JBAXFM010000321.1:0-5668 GCA_037139855.1 Bacteroidota bacterium | reverse complement strand
AAATAATAAATGAAATAACATCAATCATGAAAAAGTACCTAAGCCTGGCGGCCATCCTGACCCTGTATATATTCACCGTCAGGGGTGCCAACCCTGTACTTGTTAAAAAAATAACATTTGAGCAGGCCCGTGAAATAACATGGCAAAACAGTCATGTTCTGAAGCAGGTCGAATACCTTCAGCTTAAGAAAGACCAGGAGCGGAGAGCGGCAAAGGGCCTCTATTACCCTACGGTAGGCATCATGGCCAATGCCGTATTGATGTCAGATCCGATCCACCTTGACCTTAACCCTGTAAAGGATGCTATCACCCCCTTATATAAAACCCTGGGAACTTATGGAAAATTCGGGGATATCCCGGGTATTCCCGATGAAATGGCTACACAGTTGATCCGGCAAAAAATGATCGCAGGCCTGACAGAAATAGAAGGTCAGAACTGGGACCAGGTCATCCAGGAAAAAGCATTCGGTGTGGTGGCTGCAACCATGCAATGGCCTGTTTATGCTGGTGGAAAAATCAGGGCTGCCAACAAGGCCGCATCCATTAACCAACTGGATGTACGAGAGATTTCAAGGCAGAAACAGGGAGAACTGATGAGTGAACTGGTTGAAAGGTATTATGGCCTTTGTCTTGCCCGGCAGGTGGTCATTGTGCGGCAGGATGTTTATCAGGGTCTGCAGCAACACCTCAATGATGCCACAAAACTTGAAAAGGAGGGGATGATCTCCAATGCCGATGTGCTTCACGCAAAAGTCTACCATTCCCAGGCTAACCGTGAGTTAAGTAAAGCCTTGCAACAAACTGATATCGTAAAACAGGCATTGTATGGAACCATGGCCATTGGCGACAGCATCGATATAGAAACATTATCCAGCCTGTTTTATCTCGATTCAATCGAACCCGAATCTTATTTCATTGCTATTTCAAGAACAAAAAATCCCCTTTTAAATCAAATCGAATCGAAAAAACTTTTGGCAGCCCAGGCTGTAAAAATTGAGCAGGCTGATTTTTTACCGGCCATCGCCGTACAGGGAACCTATGATCTTGTAAATAAGGACCTGTCTACCTATGTTCCCGACTGGGAAATAGGCATTGGATTGAAATGGACGCTGTTTGACGGAGTTAGCCGGTTTGCAAAAGTTAAGGCAGCAGCCCTGCAAACCAAGGAGGCAGAAGAATACAGTCTGAAAGCTCAAACAGACGTTGCAACCATGATCAATAAATTATATCATGAGTTAACCATGTACCAGGAGCAACTTATTGAACTTGAGACAGCCAGAAAGTTTGCCGACGAATACCTCAGAGCGAGGGAAACTGAATTTCACCAGGAAATGACCAATTCCACACAGGTGATTGATGCCAGGCTGGCGCTGGCGCAAGTGAGAACCGAGCGCCTGGAGGTCATGTACCATTATGATGTTACACTCGCCAAATTGCTTGAATATGCAGGGATACCGGCTGATTTTTCATCATACGCCATGCGAAACAATGCAAAAACAGAAAGTTATCAATAATTGAATCGGATTTTCTCAGTAAAACAAAAGGATATGAACAAAAAAGGAATTCTTTTAACAGTCGCAGGGATAAGTGTTCTCCTGGCGCTCGTCGTATATTCAGCTATCGTTATTTGCCTGCCCAAACCCATTGAAGTGCAGGGCGAGGTTGATGCAACCCAAATCAGGGTAGCTTCAAAAGTAGTCGGTCGACTCGACAGTCTGACCGTTCACAAAGGAGATGTCATTGCCAAAGGGCAACTGCTTTTTGTATTGAGCAGTCCCGAAATCCATGCACGTCTCGATCAGGCCAATGCCGCGCTTGAAGGAGCAAAAGCACAGAATTTAAAAGCGGTAACCGGTGCGGAAAAAGAAGATATCGCTGCTGCATACAATATGTATTTAAAAGCGATGGCTGCCTTCGAACTGGCTCAAAAAACAAACGTACGGATTCAAAATCTTTACAGGGAAGGTGTGGTACCAGCCCAAAAGAAAGACGAATCGGAGGCACAGCTGCAGGCAGCATCTGAAACAGCGAATGCCGCAAAGGAAACCTGGACGAAAGCGAAAAAAGGAACCCGCCCTGAAGACAAAGAGGCTGCACGGGCCATGGTAAACCGTGCGGTAGGAGCCATCAGTGAAGTGCAAAGTTATTTGGATGAAACCCATATTACTTCCCCGATTGATGGTGAAATCGCCGATATCATTGCAGAACCGGGAGAACTTGTTTCGGCAGGGTATCCGGTAATTACAATTGTTGATTTGAGCGATTGCTGGGTGACGTTTAACCTACGCGAAGATCTGCTGGCTTCCATTCAAATGGGATCGGAATTTAATGCCAGCTTTCCCGCACTCGGAAATAAGGAGATTCGTCTTAAGGTTTCATACATCCATGCCCTTGGAAATTTCGCCACCTGGAATGCGACCAAAACTTCCGGAGATTTTGACATGAAAACATTTGAAGTCCATGCAAGGCCCGTAAATCCCGTCAAAGGCTTGCGACCGGGGATGAGCGCACTGGTGAACTGGAAAAAAGTTGCTGCCTCTTCCGGTAAATAATTACCGAAGATCACGCCACAAGCCATGAAAAAGAAGGATTCATATAGCATTATTAACGTGTTTCAACGGGAGATCAACCGTATCATCCACGATCGGGTGTATCTCTTTATCGGGGTGATTGCCCCGTTGATCAGCTTCACCCTCATCGCCTTCATTTTCTCGGCAAATGTTCCGAGAAAATTACCAGTGGCTGTGGTGGATCAGGACCAAACGGCCCTTTCGAGAAGAATCATCCGGATGATCGGAGCAGCTCCGATCGCACGACCGGATACCCGGTATAACAGCCCGGAAGAAGCCCGGAAAGCATTGGTTTCGGGCGAAATGGATGCAGTGGTCACCATTCCGTCGGGTACAGAAAAAAAGATCATGCGTGGGGAACATGCCGACCTGGCCGTTTATTTCAACAATGTTTATCTGATCAAAGCAGGTCTTTTGAAAAGTGGTATCCAGAAAGCCATCGGAACATTATCTGCCGGCATTAAACTGCAAACCCATATGGCCTGGGGGGAATCTCAACCGCAGGCGATGGCTAAGATCCAGGCAGTCGGGTTAAATCCGGTATTGCTTTTCAATCCATACACTAGTTATGAATATTATCTGACTTTGCTACTTCTACCGGTCATGCTTACGGTATTTATTCTATTCGGTACGATCTATGCCCTCGGCACGGAATTGCAATACGGAACGGGTCCGGGATGGCTCAAATCATCCGGAAACAATATGCCGGTAGCCCTGGCGGGAAAACTGATCCCCCACACTCTCACTTATACCGCACTGACCTTGATCATGAACCTTATTTTCTTTCAGGTGCTGGGTCTTCCGCTGAAAGGTCATTTCATGATAATCATGATATCAGAATTAGTGATGATCCTGAGTTATCAGTCCATGGCCATCTTCATGGTGACCCTCACGCGGAATCTCAGGCTGGCGCTATCCCTTGCCAGCGCCTATACGATGCTGGCCATCACATTTGCAGGGCTAACCTTTCCGGCCTTCGGAATGCCTTCTGTGGCACAGATTTTCAGCAGGATTTTTCCATTCACTTACTGGTTGGAGGTCTTTGTAGGTCAAACCCTGCGCGGGGAGCCGATGGCGAATGGGATCATTCAGATCTGGATCATGGTTATTTTTATTGCAGCCGGGTTATGCATGATACCGCGGTTTAAATATTTATTGAATCACAAACAATCCTGGGGAAAAATCTGATCAGATGATCTGGAAGAAAATAAATAACACCGTACAAAATATATACGGGATCTTCAGGGCAGAAATCCTGGAATCATTCAATGATGCGGGTACGGTCCTGATTTTTTTCGTAGCCGCACTCCTTTATCCAATGCTTTATTCAATCGGGTATGTGAATGAAACAATTCGTGAGATTCCTGTAGCAGTCGTTGACCTGGATCACACCTCCCTGAGCCGGCAATACAGCCGGATGCTGGATGCCACCGAACAGGTAAAGATCAGCTGTAAACCAGGAAGTCTCAAAGAAGCGGAAGCGCTTTTTTACCAGGGAAAAATACAGGGCGTGGTGTTGATCAGCGGATCGTTTGAAAAAAACATTTTTCGCGGAGAACAGGGAAAAGTAACGGTTTACTGCGATGCCGGTCGTTTCTTTGTTTACAAACAGGTGTACACAGCGGCAACCTATGTGACCGGTACTATGAATGCCGGGGTAGAAATCAAAGGAATGCTGGCCAGGGGTAAAATGTGGGATGAAGCCGTTAACCATTTCGAGGCCATTACTCCGCAAATGTACGATCTGTATAATCCCGCCTCGGGTTATGCCACCTTTATCGTTCCAGGGATCCTGATCATCGTGATCCAGCAATCGCTGCTTGTCGGAATCGGGCTGCTGTTCGGAAAACATTATGAACGGAAAAAACTGATTGCAACGGGATCAGTAAAAGGCCGTGTTCACAACTTGCAGATCATCCTTGGCAAATCAATGGTTTATGTGACACTTTACCTGATAACCACCCTTGTGACTCTGGTTTTGTTTTATCATTGGCTTTCCTTTCCGGACAAAACAAGCTTTTTCAACATCTATCCTCCGCTGATTCTTTATCTCTTTGCGGTTTCCTTCATGGGAATCAGCATCAGTGTCTGGTTCCGTAAGCGGGTGCATACGTTGATGTTCATTGTGTTCCTTTCGCCCATGGTGTTTTTTCTGTGTGGTATCGCCTGGCCCATGGAATCTTTGCCCGGGATGGTAAAAATGCTGGGATTTTTGTTCCCGACAACACCCATGTTGCCGGCTTTTCTAAAACTCAGGATGATGGGCGGAGACCTGGGATCCGTGCGGTATGAGATCACAGTTTTGTTTCTCCAGATGGTTGGATATTTCATTTTGGCTATGGTTTCAAATAATCTGGCCATGAAACGAAACAGCCGGATGCTCCGCAAACCAAAGATACAGAGGCCATAGGTCCGTAAAAAATGAAAGACACAGGATGGAGGATTTGGTTAATACTACATCGTTCTTTATGAAATCCGATCCTGTGTCTTTCTACTTTTTTCTGTATCTTGTCACGGTAATAGAACAAACATGAACAATGTTGAGATCGAACGCAAATTCCTGGTGGACAAAGAAAAATGGTCAAGGCTGACCAAACCACAGGGAACCAGATATCTCCAGGGGTATTTAAGCATCGACGAAGATAAAGTAATTCGGGTAAGGGTTGCCGGAGATAAGGGATTTCTCACGATCAAAGGAAAACCCGATACCATTTCCCATCCCGAATTTGAATATGCGATTCCTGTGGAGGATGCCCTCGAACTCCTTCAAAAGTACACGAAAACCCTCATTGAAAAGATCAGGACCAGGATTCCGGCAGGCAATCATGTATGGGAGGTGGACGTTTTTCTTGGAGAAAACAAAGGCCTCCTGATGGCGGAAATAGAACTGGATTGTCCGGAAGATGAGTTTGAAAAGCCATCATGGGTGGGGGAGGAGGTAACAGGCGACAAGCGGTATTACAATGCTTATCTGTCGCTTAATCCATTTTCGATGTGGAAATAAAAGCCCCGTATCGCGAAGAAATACGGGGCTTTCAAAAACTTTGGTGGAGAATAGGGGAGTCGAACCCCTGACCTTTAGACTGCCAGTCTAACGC
>JBAXFM010000320.1:0-5680 GCA_037139855.1 Bacteroidota bacterium | reverse complement strand
TCAACCGCTGATTCCGAAGGACAAGTTTTTCAAATCCAATCTTGCGGGCCATCCAGCGCAATCTGATCGTATGCAGCAATGATACAGTCTGCAATGGTATCGGGCCAAACCGGTCGATCAGCCGTTCCATGAAGAGCATCAGGTTTTCTTCTGTCTCAATGGAATCAAGCTCTTTATACAGGTTAAGCCGTTCGGTCATGTTGGTGATGTAATAATCGGGGATCAGGATTTCAAGATCAGTTTCAATAACACAGTCCCGGACGTATATTTTTGGTTCTGTTGTTGGATATAACTCTTTAAAGTCGGTCTCCTTCAGTTCAAGCAAAGCCTCATCCAGGATTTTCTGATACATTTCATACCCAATTTCAGAGATGAACCCACTTTGTTCGGCTCCCAGGATATTCCCTGCGCCACGGATGTCGAGGTCGCGCATGGCGATGTTGAAGCCGCTTCCAAGATCGGCAAACTCTTCGATGGCCCGCAAACGTTTTCGGGCTTCATCAGTGAGGGACGACATGGGTGGCGCGAGCAGGTAGCAAAACGCTTTTTTATTGGAGCGCCCAACCCTCCCCCGCAACTGATGCAGGTCGCTCAATCCGTAATGATGGGCATCGTTGATGATGATGGTATTAACATTCGAAATATCCAGTCCCGATTCAATAATGGTGGTGGCGATCAACACATCATATTCACCTTCAATAAACTCAAGCATCACCTTCTCCAGTTTGTGACCTTCCATCTGGCCATGGGCCACGGCAACCTTTACGCCTGGTACCATGCGTTGAACCATTACCGAAATATCCATGATGTTCAACACCCGTGTGGTGACAAAAAACACCTGTCCTCCGCGCTGTACTTCATAAGTAATGGCCTCTTTGATCACCTCTTCGCCAAATGGATGAATCTCGGTTTGCACCGGGTACCGGTTTGGCGGAGGTGTATTGATGATAGAAAGATCGCGGGCGCCCATAAGCGAAAATTGCAGGGTTCTCGGAATTGGTGTGGCTGTGAGGGTCAGGGTATCCACATTCACGCGGAGCATTTTCATCTTTTCCTTGGCCCCAACGCCAAATTTTTGCTCTTCATCCACGATCAGCAATCCAAGATCCTTAAATACAATATCCTTGCTGAGCAACCGATGTGTTCCGATCAGGATGTCGATCTTTCCATCCTCCAGGTCAATCAGCAACTGCTTTTGCTCTTTGGCCGACTTGAACCGGTTGATGTAGTCGACCCGGCAGGGAAATGCCTTCAGCCGATCGGCAAATGTTTTATAATGTTGCAGCGCCAGGATGGTTGTTGGCACCAAAACTGCAACCTGCTTGCTCTCAGCAACCACTTTAAACGCTGCGCGAACCGCGATTTCGGTCTTTCCAAACCCGACATCTCCGCAAATCAGGCGGTCCATCGGATAGGTTTCTTCCAGATCTTTCTTCACATCAACGGTAGCTTTGATCTGGTCGGGCGTATCTTCATAGATAAATGATGCCTCCAGTTCAGTCTGCATGTAGGTATCCGGGTTACAAGCCAAACCTGTTGCAGCCCGGCGTTCGGCGTACAGTTTGATCAGTTCTTTGGCGATATCCTTTACCCGGCTCTTGGTCTTGTTTTTAAGTTTGTTCCAAACATCCGATCCAAGCCGGTTCATCGTCGGGGAAGTTCCCTCCTTACCGATGTATTTTGAGATCCGGTGAAGTGAATGAATGCTCACATAGAGCAAATCTTCATTCTTGTAAATCAGCCTGATGGCCTCCTGCTCCTTGCCGTTGTTGATGATCTTTTCCAACCCGTCAAACCGTCCCACCCCATGATCGATGTGGGTCACATAATCACCAGGACGCAGATCATACAGGTCTTTCAGTGTTAATGCCTCCTTTGCGGTGTAACCGTCGCGCAGATGGAATTTGTGGTACCGCTCAAAAATCTGGTGATCGGTGTAGCAGGCGATCTTCAGGTCTTTGTAGATAAATCCTTCGTGGAGGGAAAAGTTGATGGTGGCGCTTAATGAATTACGATTGACGATTGACGATTGACGATTGATCGGGAGATCAAGCCCTCGTTTTGATTCAATGTCTTCGAAAATGCTCTGTAACCTTTCGGCTTGTTTGGGATTGTCGGCCAGCAGGTAATTCTGGTAGCCATGGTCGGAGTTTTTTTGAATATCCTGCAGCAGCAGATCAAAGTTTTTATTGAAAGAAGGTTGTGGGGAGGTATTGAAAACAATGGGCTGGCCGGTTTTAAAATAGAACTGCTGTCCGAATTCGATGGTGATAAAATCAAGCAGTGATTTCAAAAATTCGCTGCCATGCACCAGCAGGTCGGAGGTGGGCAACTGTTCCATGAAATGAGCCATGGAACCTGCATCCTCCAGCCAGATCACCGCCTTTTCCGGCAGGAACGCGAAAATGGATTCAGAGGCGATTTTTTTGTCAGCATTGACCCTGATATCGGGCACGATGCTGATTTCCTGCATTTTTTGAATAGAAAGCTGGCTCGAAGGATCAAACGACCGGATGGTACCAACCTTGTCTCCGATAAATTCAATCCGGTATGGATGATCATTGCTGAAGGAATAAACGTCAATCAATCCTCCGCGCAGGGAGAATTGACCAGGCTCAGCAACAAAATCGGCACGCTCGAATTCATACTCTACCAACAGGTCAAGAATAAAATCCATGTTGACTTGCTCGCCGACAGAGAGTTTCAGTGTGTTTTTTTCAAGGTATTTCTTATTAACAACCTTCTCGGAAACCGCTTCAGGGTAGCTTACAATGATGAATTTCCGGGCCCGGCTGTTGAGTTGGTTGAGCACTTCCGTACGCGAAAGCAATCCCTGGTTATCCTTGATCCCGGATTGAAATCCGCGCTTGAACGAGGATGGAAAGTAGTAAACCCTGTCGCCCAGGATTTGCTGAAGATCATTAAAAAAATAAGCGGCCGATTCTTTGTCGGGCAGCAACACCAGATGGGTTTGGGTGGTCTCCTCATACACGGCAGCGGTGACCAGGGAGCGGGAGGAACCGATAAGACCTTTGAGTTGGAGACGGAAACGCTTGGACCCCACCCTAAATCCCTCCCCAACAAGGGAGGGACTTTCGTCCCCCTTCCCTTTCTGGGGAAGGGGGGCTGGGGGGATGGGGTCTATGAATTCGGATTTCCTGAAATGCTTAACAATCTCCTTTACCAGGGGACTATTTGTAAATAGCGATAAGAGATCAGCAGGCTTCAACCGACGTTTAATCGATTTTAAAATCGGGTGAATGTTCTCTCATGAGTTGCTCGGCTTTCTCAACCATATAGGTAGGCCCGACAAAAATCGGAGAGCGTTCGTGCAGCTTGGTTGGCTGGATATCGAGTATGCGGCGGAATCCGTCGGAAGCTTTGCCCCCGGCCTGTTCAGCCAGGAATGCAACCGGGCAGCATTCGTATAACAACCTGAGTTTGCCTCTTCTGTTTTTTACGGTGCCTGGATATAAGAACATGCCACCTTTGATAATGTTCCGGTGAATATCAGCCACCATGGAACCAATGTATCTGGTTGAATAGGGCCTGTGGGTAGCCGGATCCTCTTCCTGGCAATAATGGATGTACTGCCTCACCCCTTCCGGGAAAGAAAAATAGTTGGCTTCATTGACGGAATAAATACTGCTGACCTCCGGGTATTTCATATCGGGGTGACTCAGGATAAACAACCCGACCGAAGGATCAAGGGTAAAACCATTCACTCCGTAGCCGGTGGTGTAAACAAGCATGGTGGAAGAACCATAAATCACATAGCCGGCAGCAACAAGATTTCGTCCGGGTTGCATGAAATCTTCGAGTGTGGCTGAGCCGCGCACAGTACGCCTGCGATAAATGGAGAACAGGGTGCCAATGGACACATTCGACTCAATGTTTGAGGAACCATCGAGGGGATCCATGGCAACCACATATTTCCCGTGTTTGGAAATATCACTGTCAAGAATGATAATATCTTCGTTTTCCTCTGAACCGATGGCACAACATTGTCCGCCCGATTTCAAAGCTGCAATAAACTGGTCATTGGCATAAACATCCAGTTTTTTCTGGTCTTCACCCTGCACATTTACTTCACCGGCGTAGCCCATCACCTCGCCCAGTCCGGCACGGTTCACTTCGCGGTTTACAAATTTGGCGGCAATGCCGATGTCGTTGAGCAAACGCGACAATTCACCCGAGGCTTGCGGATATTCCGATTGTTGCTCAATAATAAACTCAGTGAGGGTCTTGAATTTCATAACAGTTGGTTTTAGAATACAAATTTAGGAATTTCCGGCGAATTCGGTCTTTCTTTTTCTTTACTTTTGCGCTATGTACATTAATGTATTCAAATTCGGAGGCGCTGCCGTCAACAGCGCTGCCGGCGTCAGAAACGTAGCCGGCATTCTGCAGCAATTCAGCGCCGAACCATTGCTGGTGGTCGTTTCAGCCATGGGAAAAACGACCAACGCCCTGGAAGATTTGCTGAAAAATTACATGAAAAACGATCCCCTTGCGGTTGTTGAATCTTATAAGAAAGTTTGGGATTTTCACTTCACCATCCTGGATGATCTTTTCAAGGATAAAAGTCATGTGGTATTTGGCGAGGTTGATTCACTGTTCAACCAGCTCCGGGGATATATCCGTAAAGGCCATCTGTTCACAACCCCTCCGCATGAATACGACTATGAATACGACCAGATCGTAAGTTTCGGCGAGTTAATCTCCTCCTCCATTCTTCATCATTACCTTGTTTTTGAGGGATGTGCTTCGAAACTATTCGACGTACGTGAACTGATCAGAACTGATTCAACCTACCGCGATGGCCGGGTCGACTGGAAAACCACTGAAGGTTTGATCGGCAAAACGATCCGGGGATATTTTCAGGATCATCCTGCACCGGGAACGATTGCAATTAGCCAGGGATTCATTGGCAGCGATACGATGGGAAATACCACCACCCTTGGACGTGAAGGTTCTGACTTTTCAGCCGCCATTTTTGCATGGTGTTTGCGTGCAAAAGAGGTAACGATATGGAAAGATGTACCCGGTGTGATGAATGCCGACCCGAAATGGATGACCAATTCCGTGTGCCTCGATACCCTGTCATACCGTGAGGCCATTGAGCTGGCATATTACGGAGCCAGCGTGATCCATCCGAAAACCATCAAACCCCTTGAAAATGCCAATATCGTACTCCGGGTCAGGTCATTTATCGATCCGGGCCTGCCGGGAACCCTGGTTAAAAATATGCGTGAATGGAAAATTCCCACCCCCATTTACATCCGGAAACAAAATCAGCTACTTATTTCCATCTCCCCACGTGATTTTTCGTTCATCCTGGAAGAAAACCTCAGCGATATATTCAGAATCCTGGCCAGCTTCAGGGTGAAAGTGAATGTAATGCAAAATTCCGCGATCAGCTTCTCCATCTGCGTTGACGCAGATCCGCAGAAAGTCGGGCCTTTGATCGCGTTTTTGAAAAAAGATTATGAAACCCGCTACAACGAAGGACTGGAACTTTTTACCATCCGCCACTATACCGATGATGCGGTGAACAGCATAATTAACGGACGGAAGATTATGATGGAACTAAGAAGCAGGAGTACGGTGCAGTTGGTGCTTGAAAAATAACAGAAAAAAATGTCAAAATGCAAAAGTTAAATGTCAAATGTCAAATGAA
>JBAXFM010000319.1:0-5693 GCA_037139855.1 Bacteroidota bacterium | reverse complement strand
TGCTTCGTTGTCGGCCAGGGCACCGGATTTTACGGCTGCAACGACGCCGGTTTCAACAAAGGAACCTCCACCGGTAGCTTCAGCAGAATGAGTGAAAACGCCGCCTTTGACCCTGCTGACAATTTTTATGGCAGCAGAGGACGGGTTGGTGACAATGACCCCATTGATGCCTGCACGGGCTTCGATGGCGGCCTTGTGGGTATTGAGCCACGCCGTCATGGTTGCTGCTGCTGAACTGGCATAAGCCTGCTCATACAGAACATTGTTGATGGTGATGCCAATCTTGGTGGTGGTGGCACCGTAAGTCAGCGTTTCGATGCTCTCCTGCTTGTACTGGGTAGTACCGGAGGCAATCGAGACATGCTGAGCTGCCGGGATGGTGGCGGCAATCAGGTCGTTGTGGAAGTGAGTCATGAAGCCGGTGTAACCGGAATAGTTATCATCGGCAGTTCCGGTAGGTACGCCTGCAACCATGGTTTCGGCATGAGGATTGCCGAAAAACATCTGGCGGATGAGGTCGTCCTGCCCGGCCTGGGCGATGAGGGGGAGCATGACTTTGTTCCAGACATCGGGGGATTTCATCTGCTCGACATCGTCCTCCCTGTAACCGGAGGCCAGAAGCTGCTCGACGATGGCTCCCCAGAAGGCGCGGGCGTTCTGCTCGAACTCCAGGGCCATGGGCTTTACCGTGATGTCGGTGTAGGTGAGGTTGAAGCCTCCGGCAGGGGTGAAACCGGGAGAGACTTTAGGCTTGGTGAGCATGGAAGGGCGACCTATGCGGTTAAGGGTTTCGGTGCCTTTGATGTCGGTGCGGACGGTGATGAGCCCGCGGATGTCCTCGGCCATGAACATGGGCTGGATGAAGTATTCATCGACGGCCTGGCGTTTGAAGGCGGGGGATGTGGATTGGGAGAAGATGTTTGACATTTTGATAATGTGTTAATTATTTAATGCGATAATGTGCTAATGTGGGTCATTCGATTGTCATACAATGGTCATTCGATGGTCATTCGGTTGTTTTGGTGCTGACGGACAGTTTGCGTTTCATGTCTTTGGGCATGGAGGCAAGGATTTGTTTGCCGGTTTCATCAGCAGGTTGGTTGGAGGTGGAGAGTGCAGGGTCGGTGACGTTCAAGGGAATAGACGGACGGGCTTTGAGTTGTTCGGAGAGCTCGGCGATGCGGGAATTGGCAGCTTCAAGGTCAGATTCCATATGTGACACTAATATTTCCTGGGTGGAAAGAAGAATTTTTTTTGCATCCTCAAATGCCTGGGATTGTTTTTCAGTCTCCTGAAACTGAATTTTTACAGCTGCAAAAAAGGCTTTCACGGATTCTGCCATTTGCACCTCCGTTAATCCTTCGGTAACCTCAAAGGCATCCGGGAATTCGGAAACCAGATCATTAAAAAGGGATTGAGTAAATGAAAGCTCTTGATCAGCGGGCTCTGTCAAACTCGTCTCCGGATTTAAAGCTGCCATCAATGCAGCAAAGTTTTGCTTTAACTTTTCTGAAAGGTTCATTTTGGAATTGGTTAGGTAGTTGGAAAGAAACTCGGTGATGGAATCGGGTTTGGAAAGGATCAGGTCCAGGATCTGAGGGTTTTCATCAAGAAATTGGGTTGCAATTCCAGCGTACCCTTCGACTCCGCTCAGGGTACGGATTCGCAGTTTATCAGAAAACAGACCATTGGTGGCTGCAGGCTCATCGACAATGTCGGTGGCGCGAAGTTCTTTGAGGCGGAAGTATTCCTTTTCCACCTTCTGCCCTTCCAGCTCCTCATCAAGAAATACGGATTCTGCGATCTCGAAGGCGATGGATGCTCCGAACATGTCGGGGTTCTTTTCGGCCATGTCGAGGACATAAGTGTGAAGGTCGCCTGTCGGGGTTGCCTTTGCGGTTTCATCCAGATACAGGTCGGCCCTGACGCTGGTGCCTGAATAGGAATAATTTTTGAACCTGCCCAGGTAGGTACCCAGGGCAGTACTGCACATATTGGGATGACCAAAGCGGGCCTTGATGCCGGCGGTTTTCGTGGAAGCATCCTCGACGATCTGCAGGAGAAATGCTTTGTCGATAAACCCGCCATGACCTTTTACCGGTCCTGTTTGGCAAATGGTGACTCCGCGAATGATTCCCCGCTCCCTGTCGATGGATGCGACGGGAGCGGAAAACACGGGAGGCGTGGAGAAATAGCGATGCATTATTTTACGATTTTAACGAGTTCGGAACCGGGTTTGAATCGTTTGGGTAGTTTCGGGGGTTTTGGGGGCGACTTCACGTTTTTGGGAAGTTCTGTGCCTGCCCTGGGGAGTTTTTTTGCCATGGGTCTAAAATTTCTACAAAGATACAATAATATTAAAGTAATACTTTAAGTA
Organism: Bacteroidota bacterium; assembly: GCA_037139855.1. Taxonomy (GTDB): domain Bacteria; phylum Bacteroidota; class Bacteroidia; order Bacteroidales; family FEN-979; genus CAIVAT01. The sequence goes on along the minus strand of JBAXFM010000319.1, from coordinate 3,316 downwards.
ATATAAAATAAATATCTGATAATAAGTCTATAATAGATATTTTTATTGTAATTTTGCCTAATAATATGGCAAAATAAGGCAGATATGAGTAAAACGTTAACAACATTCAAACCTGGACAAGGTGGCCGGCCGAAGGGTGTTAAAAACAGGATTACCAGGGAAATACAGGAAAAAGTGGAATGGGCTTTGGAAATTCTTGATACAACGCTGGAAGAAGACCTAAAAAAAATGAGACCGGCTGAAAGAGTCAGGTTGTGGGCAGATATGCAAGAGTATATCAGACCGAAACTCCATAGAGTGAATATGGGGATAGAAGCGGAAAGCACACAGATTACCAAAATAATTTTCGAAGTGGTTGGGGAAGGCGAGGTGCCGGAAGAATTGGAGGAATAAAATGCGGAAAGTTATTCAGGTTTCGAGTGTATTCAGGAAGAACAAGGCGGCAACAACGAAGATTGTTGTTAACCAGGGTTCAAGCAGGTCGGGAAAGACGTACTCGATACTGATGCTGCTGATACTGGTGAAAGCTGCGGAGCAGGATGATGCGGTGTTTACCATCGTTAGGAAAACGATGCCATCGCTGAAGGCTACTGCCATGAGGGATTTTTTCGAGATACTGAAAAACCACGGGATGTATGATGAGAAGTTTCACAACAAAACTGAAAATACATACATGCTGAACGGGAATCTATTTGAATTCGTGAGCCTGGACCAGCCTCAGAAAAAGAGGGGTGCGAAACGGACCTACCTTTTTTTGAACGAGGCTAACGAGCTGAGCCTGGAGGACTGGATTCAGTTGTCGATCAGGACGGAGAAGCAGATTTTTATTGACTATAACCCGAGTATGGAAGAGCACTGGATTTATGACCTGGTGATCCCGAGGGCGGATTGTACGTTTATACAATCCACGTACAAGGATAATCTGAAATTCCTGCCGGCGGAGATGGTGAAGGAAATTGAAAACCTGAAAAATATTGATGAGAATTACTGGAGGGTTTATGGACTTGGATTGCCTGGGCAAATCAAAGGTTTAATCTTTTCGAATTGGGACCAATGCGATGACTTTCCGGATGAGTGCAAATGGGTGGCGTACGGGATGGACTTTGGCTTTAGCAATGACCCGACGGCATTAATAAAAGTGGGTTTGTGCGGTGGGGATCTTTACCTGGATGAATTGATTTACAACCGTGGTTTGACTAACCAGGATATTGCAAAGTGGATGGGTGAACTTGGGTTGAGGTGGGTGGATGAGGTGATTGCGGATAACCAGCCGAAATGCATTTATGAGATTAAAAAAGAGGGGTTTAATGTGGCGGCGACTTTTAAAGGGAAGGATAGCATCCTGGCAGGTTTAGATATTATGAAACGATATAAAATCCATATCACGAAAGGATCCGTTAACCTGATCCGGGAGTTTAAGAATTATAAATGGAAGGAAGACCAGAGCGGCAAAGCAACCAATGAACCGATTGATAAATTCAATCATGGAATTGATGCGGTGAGGTATGTTTGCCTGGCTAAGGTGATGGTGAACAGGAAGAGAATGTGGAAGGTTTCGAGAGTGTAAAGTTATGAGTGATGAGTGAAGAGTGAAGAGTGAATAATATTGCCCACACGCGACAGAAGATAAGTCGCGGGCGAACGGAGGCCTCCCCAGGGATGTAGTTCAACGGTCGGGGCTTGGCGCCGGGTCTTTATCGGTTGGCCTTGTGTGTTGGACAAAGCCCCGGAGCTAAGCCCTTGCTAGCTGCTGGCTTGTTTTCTGAACTTTAATGTCAATATTCTAGGTGGATTTGATCTGTCATTATCATCAAAATACTCTTTTATTTCTTCAATCTTCAATGCGTATGTTGTGGCTGCTTCAGTGAACTCAGTAATATGATGAGTAAACGCAGTAACTATTTGCTCGCCTGCTTCGGTTTCGAATTTTGCTTTAGAACCGGTATACTGTTTATAAGGATGTAATTCTCCAATATATAGCACCCCACTAACGTTTAAATGTTCCGCTATGTGCTTGATAATGTTTTGAATGTTTTTTATGTGCTCCAAAACCAGGCTGCAAACTACTAAGTCAAAAGTTTCGGACGTAAAACCCCAGCTTTCTGTAACATCGGCCTTAATAAATGAAACACTTTTAACTGTTACTTTTTGTTTGGCAATTGAGAGCATTTCGTCTGAAATATCAACCGCTACTATATTTTTCCCTTTCGTAACTAACCATTCTGTATTTTTTCCCGTACCGCATCCAATTTCAAGGCACTTTTCAAATTTTATTTCGCTTAACATATCTCTAAGAGAAATGGCTTCTAAATCTCTGGTCTTATTGATGTTGGTGTCATATTGTTCAGACCAATTTTTGTAAGCTTCTTTGACGTTCATTTTGTTTGTAATTTGTCTGTTCCGTAAGGCTTGCAGCTAGCTATGAAATATGATTGAAAAATAATACTATTGCATAACCCATCAGTTTATATTGTATGGCTGAGGAGTAATTTTAATCAGGTAAAGATATAAAGAAATGATATCTGAAATAAAAAAGCCCGGGAGTGCCAGGCAAAAAAAAGTGTTACGTAATTTATTAAATTCCTGCAATTATTTTGAGTAATTCTTCTCTGGTTATACCAAGTCTGATCTGAAGATTTGCTAACATTTCTTCTTTATGACCTTCAACAAGATTCAAGTCTTTATTCCTCAAAATTGCAAACTTATGTTTTAATTCTACTTTTTTTTCAGCCCAGTGTTCCATTAATTCCTGTGATTTATATCTAAGTTGCTATAATTGAGAATGGATATTCTCGGATCAAAGGTAGGTGTATGAGTTAGAGAAAAGTTATATAATTATTTTAAAAAGTTACATAATTCACACATTTTTAGATCGATTCCAGGAAGTGAAAAATCAAAAAAAAGCCCGGCTGAACCAGGCTTAACTTAGACTTCAGAGTAAGTTTGAAGGGCTGTCAGAAGGCGAAAGGGTTGCCAATGCACTGGTAAACGGCTTCATCAGCAGCGGATGAAAGGAACTGGCGGAATTCGGATTCGCCACAGGCCTGGCAGTAGAGTTTGCCATCGGATGGCCAGTAGTAGGCAAAGGTGCCTTTTTAGGTGGTTAGACTGTTAGGGTTTTAGACTGTTAGGGTTTTGTACCCCTCCTAAATCCTCCCCTTGGAAATAAGGGGAGGACTTGAGAAGCTGAAGGTCACGAGTGCTTTTCAACCAGGTTTTAAGGGTTATTTCCAGATTTACTTTTCTGCCCCTTCAATATGCTTTTCCAGGAAAAAATGAAAACCGAAAAAAGCAAAAAAGGAATCAACCGATTAAG
>JBAXFM010000318.1:0-5700 GCA_037139855.1 Bacteroidota bacterium | reverse complement strand
GCCGAGTATTTTTTCAACACCGATCCCGGCTTTGGTCAGGGCACTCCCATCTCCATTACACCGGGGAAATTGGTCGACCTCAACTTCAATGCCAACACTACCGGTCTCCCTCCCGGAATCCACACCTTGTTTGTGAGAGTGAAATCCGGAAACTGGAGCCAATCACACACCCGCCTGGTGGGTGTCAGCCCGGTTTCCGGAATTACCCATGCCGAGTATTTTTTCGACACCGATCCCGGGTTCGGTCATGGCACTCCCATGGCTGTTTCTCCGGGGAAACTGGTTGACCTGAACGTGAATGCCGTTACTACCGGTCTGAGTCCCGGAGTACACACTCTGTTCATGCGGGTGAAGTCCGGAATCTGGAGCCAGGCACATTCCCGGCTGGTGGGTGTCAGTACTAATGCAGGCATTACGAAAGCCGAATATTTCATGAGCGTTGATCCCGGGTTCGGAAACGGGGTTCCGATCAATGTCATTCCGGGTAAACTGGTCACACTCGATTTCAATATAGAGAACCTCAACCTGGTGAATGGCATGAGTCGTATTTATATCAGAACCTTCTCCGGAACATGGAGCCAGACTTATATCCATGATTATTGCCAGAATCCCATTCCCAACTTTTCGACGGATGTGGCACAATTGGGCAACCCAACCACCTTTACCAACCTCACGCAGCAGACTGACCCAAATACCCAGTTTTTCTGGGATGTTAACGGCGACGGTTCATGGGAGCATACCGGCGGCGACAATTTCATGTATTTGTACACCGCTCCGGGCAGCTACAACGCCCGGCTGCAGGTTGTCAGTCCGGGTGGCTGTACCGAATTCATCATCAAGCAGGTGCTGGTGTATGCCTGCATGGTTCCAACGGCACTGACGGCCGGAAACATAACTTTCCAATCGGCGGAACTGTCGTGGACACCCGGCACTTTTGGCAACCAGTGGCAAATCCTTTATGGCTTGCAGGGCTTTAATCCCGCGACAGGTGGGACCCTGATCCAGGGAATTACCAGTAAGCCATACACCCTCAATGGGCTGGCTCCATCAACGGGGTACGATTTTTATGTCCGAACCGTTTGCAGCGGAGAGTTTAGTATATGGTCGGCACCAAAAACGTTTACCACTTCTGCCTATGTCTGCACTCCCGGCTGGACACTTTTGTCAAACTACCAGTACAACATGCAGGTTATTGGTAAACTGATGATCGGTGGGGTGCAATCCAATAATCCGAACGACAAGGTAGGTGCCTTTGTGAACGGCGAATGCCGGGGAATCGCTTCACCCGACCCGGCCAGATTTGGATTGGTATTCCTGAGTGTCGGCTCGAATGTGGTTTCAGGAGAAATGGTGCAGTTTGTTGTATGGAAGGTGTCAGAATGTTCCGAATGCCCTACCGGTTTGAGCATGGCTTTCGAAAACCAGATGCAGACAGGCAGCCCCGGGAACCCTTATCCAATCGCCTGCGGACAGGCTGAACTGCCATTGGCTTTTGGCGCCGGAAATACCTGGTTTTCGGTAAATGTGACCCCTGGAAATATGGGATTGAACAATTTGTTTGCAGATCTGAACCCCTGCGAAGCCGACCGTACCATTGGACAGAATGCCTTCGCTGTTGTTTACAATGGTGATTGGGTTGGCAGTCTTAACACCATCAATCAGACCCAGATGTATAAAATGCAACTGTGCAGCCAGCAAAACATTACCATCGCAGGTCAGCCGGTTAACAACAGTCCCATTTCACTGGGTGCAGGCTATTCCTGGCTTGGCTATCTCCCGCAAAGTGGGTTGCCCGTCAACACTGCGCTTGCCGGCATCACGCCGCCCCCGGTTGAAAATAACCGTGTGCTGGGACAAAATGCTTTTGCCGTCTATTACCAGGGACAATGGATTGGAAGTCTTACCAGCCTGAACCCGGGAAAGGGATATATCATCGAGTTGAGTAACCCCAGCACTTTGCAGTTTCCGGCTTCCGGCGATAAAAAGGAGTTGTTGACAGAGGAAAAACTGGTGTCGCCCACGAATGACACTCCAATGGCCAACCAGCAATTCAGCATGATGCTTATAGCCCGGCTTAAACTGCCCGACGGCATCATTTCCTGCAATCCTGGCGATGTGGTGTTTGCCTATTCCGGAAGTGAATGCCGGGGAATGGCAGTTCCTGTGAGCAGAAATAACGGTGCCATATTTATGTCTGTTGGTTCCGACATACAAACCGGGGAAAAGATCCGGTTCAAAGCATGGCTTTCCAAATATGAATTGCTGGCTGATATCAATGAAACCGTTGTTTTTAAGTCGCTTGATAAAACGGGTACCATGGATGAACCCCTGGTACTTACACTAAGCGGTTTCAAAGGAATGGAAAATCATGCCGGTGACGAAATTTTCATTGGAGAACCGTTTCCGAATCCCTTCCTACAGGAAACAGCGATTCCTTTCAAATTGAGTGGTACAGCCCGGGTAAAACTGACGCTGTACGATGGCATGAGCCGGATACTGAATTTTATTGACTATGGATATCATGATGCCGGCCTGCACAAGGTACGCATCAGCAGGAGCAACCTCCCGGCCGGAGTTTATTTTTACCGGATGGAGGTATTGAACCCGGATGTTGCAGCGCAGAAGTACGGGAAGATCGTCATTTGCAGATAGTACCACCATGAACCTCAAAACCGTCAGCAAAATGAAAAAAAATGTTCTTGTTGTTTTCATCCTGGCTTTGTTGGGCGTCGGATTATCGGGTCAGACTGTCACAAGAAATGGTGGCGGGCATGATGGCCCTTTAATCCCGCTCAACGGAGGCCCACCTGCATGGACACCGGCAGCCAACCAGTTGTATAACATGCAGATCATTGCGAAATTGAAATATGAGGATGGATCCTTTTCTATCAACCAGGATGATATTATCGGTGTGTTTTCAGGGAATCAATGCCGCGGGGTCTATTCACCCGATCCGGGGTTTTTCGGATTGGTATTCCTCACTGTCGGCGCCAACCAGCAATCGGGGGAAAACATCACTTTCAAGGCGTATCTCAGCGAAGCAGACCTGGTTGTTGACCTGGATGAAACCATGTTATTTCTTGATCAGCAGCAAATCGGCAGTGTTTCCAACCCATTCGTCTTTTCATACCCTCCGGCAATACCTGAAACATTGCGTGTTGAGAACATCACGATGACTGCAAATGAAACCCGATGCTACGAGGCAATTCAGTCAATTATCACGGCCGGGAATGGTACTTACTTTAATGTTGCATCAGGGGCAACAGTCAACCTGGGTGCAGGAAATAAAATTGTACTTCTTCCCGGAACTCATTTTAGCCAGGGTTCAGGGGTGCATGCGGTCATATATCCGGGCGGCGGGTTCTGCAGTAGCATGCAGGCGAAGCTTGACAGTGCTCTCCGGGATTCATTGGCAAAACCTGTGGCACAGTCAGGAGGTACCGGTATTTTCAGGGTATTCCCGAATCCCACTTCAGGGAAGGTCACCCTTGAACTCCTGGATCATGAAAAGTCTCCTTTCATGGAGATTTCTGTTTATAACAGCATAGGGGTCAGAATTCTGCAACTGGAAGCACCCTTTTTCAAGAAAACCAGCGTTGATCTTTCGTTTTTGAAGGTCGGCATTTATATGGTCAGGATGCGTACCGGGAACAGGATTGGCCTGGTGAAAGTAATCAGGCAGTAGCCTGCCTGGGCATGGTTGATTCGGTGCGTTTCTTCAGGGCTGACTTCTGGAAAAAGGAGGGGGTAACCCCGGTGAATTTTTTAAAAGCAGAATTAAAGGCCGATTTTGATTTGAATCCCGACGAAATGGCAATTCCTTCGATGGACAGTTTAGAAAAGTGACTGTCTGACAACATGATCTGTGCTTCATGAATTCGCAACTCATTGATGTAGGCCGAAAAATTTTTATTCAGTAAATCGTTGATTGCCTTGGAAAGATAGGTTGTGTTGGTGTTTAATTTTTGCGCGACGTCAACCAGGGTAAGGCCGGGATCAAGAAAGTACTTTTCGGCCGACATTGCCTGCGTTAATTCTTCAATTAACCTGTGGCTGGCCATTTGAGATTCTTTTGGTTCACCTTTTTGCTCTTTCTTTATGTGATCTACTGTCAACCGCACATAATTCTTATATGCACGCTGTTTGAGATAATAAAACCGGGCAAGGAAAATTAACAGTATCAATAGAACCCCTGATGAAATTGCCGAAATAAGGGTTATTTTTTCCCTTGCCTGAATGGCAAGTTTGTTCAACTTATTTTCGTTCGTTAACAGCGTAATCTGACGTTCCTTTTTTTCAGCTTCATACCTCGCTTCCATTTCGGCAATGACTTTCTGGCTGTATTCCCTGAACAGGGAATCCCTGGTTTCAATATATAACTGGCCATAGTGAAAGGCAGGGTTTAATTCTCCCTTTTGTTTATACATTGTTGCTAAAGCTCGGTAATTATCAGCCATGGCCTCCTTGAATCGCCGTGAAACAGCAATCTCAAGGCTCAGATGCAGTGCTGAGGAGGCTTTTTTAACCTGGCCGGTCTGTAAATAGATTTTCCCCAGTGAAGTCAATGAGGCACATCTTGCTATCTCCGATTTTCCGGAATCAGCAAGCCGGATTGCATGTGTAAAACAAGTCATCGCCTGCGACCGATCGTTTTCCTTCAGAAAAACCTCACCCATATTGCTATACGCAAATGACATCCCTTCGTAAAACCCAATCTTCTGATAGTTTCTGATCGCGTCCATGAATGCGTTTTTAGCCGAGTCATACTTTTCAACCGACATATAATACTGTCCAATGCCATTTAAAACATACCCGATTCCCTTGTAATCTTTCAGTTTCCGGAAAATAATCAATGACTGGTGATTGTAGTTTGGTCCTTTTTTACTGCCCAGTGATTTGCTGTAGATCCCGGCCATATTTGAAAGTGTATAGGCTGCAGCTGCTGAATCGTTTTCTTTAATCTGAATTTCAAGGGCCTTCTTGAAAAACTCAAGCGCATGGTCATTCCATCCCCATTCTGCGTATATTATTGCCAGGGAAACTAAAAGATTGCCTCTTTTAGTTTCAACACCTTGTCCCTTGTAGAGATCCAGCGCTTTCAGAAAATATTCCTCAGCCAGGGAATTGTTTCCGTCACCTTTGTAACAATTACCCATGCACTCTGCCACAATCGGGTCGTCAGGCAGCCACAAAAGCCGGGTAAGGTTCCGCGAAAGGTCGAAATATATCAGGGCCTGTTTGTATTGAGACATGCCCTGATAGGTCTTTCCCAGGTTCTGACAGGCATCGGCTTCACTTTGCAGGTTCTTCACCTTTCTCGCCAAATAAAGGGCTCTGAAAGCATAGGTTAATGATGCACCGGCAGAATCGTACCGCAAAATTCTGCTGAGTTTATTCAACAGGATGATCTGGCCAAGAGTGTCGGAATTTTTGAAGTTCATTCCCAGGCCATTGGCATGCAATAGCGGCGAGTTTGCCAGGCAGTGAATAAGAACAAGGATAAGGATTGCCCTTTTCATAAGGTACTGTCTGTAAGCTACAACACGAAATATAAGTAAGAGAACATCGGATTAACCGTATTCCCGAAGTTTTCCAAAGGTAAGGATTGTTTACAAACAAAACGGATTATCTAAGTTTTGTCCACTTTGTTCGCTTTTTGTTATCATCTTGTATGATGTAAAAGTTTTACTATTTTTGACA
>JBAXFM010000317.1:0-5711 GCA_037139855.1 Bacteroidota bacterium | reverse complement strand
TTTGTTCTTCCTTCTCCACAGGAATCGGGCTGGATTTATTCCAATTCATCCTTTTTTACCGGAATCCTGCCTGACAGCAGCTATTATGTGGGAATCGGATTTGATGGTCCTGCCGGAACCGTTTTTAACATCGGAGCAGATACAGCAGGATACCATCATTTCAGTACAGAAACAGTTGCCCGTCAAAACGGGAACTGGACCAGTCTCAGTTTTGTGCCGGTCATGGAATTGGTGTGCGATCCGGAAGGAATCCCTGAAAAGGAGCAAATTCATCCGGCGATCTACCCGAACCCGGCCCACTCAACCCTTTCCATCGATCATGTCAGAGATGCTAAAATTTCATTATACGACCTTACCGGGAAATTGCTGCTGGAAGACCTGCAGAGTTCTCCCTCACGAAAACTGAACATTTCCGGGTTTTCACCCGGTATCTATTTCGTTCGAATCACTGCCAATTCCTATTGTATAAGCAAAAAATGCGTTGTCAGGTGAGAATATTACTCCTTGCTCAATTTAATCTCTTGATAGGAAAAGGAAAGGTGATTTTTTTATCATACAATAGACACGATCGAATTTTGAATATGCTCTGTAATAATATGAATCTTTAGTACTTTTATATAAACTCTTAACCATGAACACCAAAGACTTGAGAAAAGAAATAAATAGCGTAAACAGGACGCTGACTTGAAATGGCTCAAGTTGCATGATGCAAAACATATTCGACACAGCCCCGAACGGGGCGGAATACATTAACGATGGGTGCAGCCCATCGAAGGAAACAGAATCTGGTTATAAGCCCTGAAAGGGCGTAATCAATATAATATGGGACAGTCACTTGTAAAAAACTACCTGCATATAGTTTTCAGCACCAAACAACGGGCTCCAATCATTCATCCGCCATACAATTTAGAACTTTATAGCTATTTAGGCGGAATCTGTAATAATTTAGAATCACAAGTTGTAAAAATTGGTGGTTATTCCGACCATGTGCATATACTTTGTATGCTTTCAAAAAAAATTGCGCTTACAAAACTTTTAGAAGAGTTGAAATCACATTCCTCAAAGTGGATGAAGACAAAAGATCAATCGTTGGAAAACTTTTATTGGCAAGACGGGTATGGTGCTTTTTCGGTAAATCCTACGGAAGTGGATACTGTAACAGCCTACATTGATAATCAGCAGGAACATCACAGTAAAAAAACTTTTCAGCAAGAATACAGAGCTTTTCTTAATAAGTATAAGGTCGAATATGATGAACGATACGTTTGGGATTAGGTATTCCGCCCTTTCAGGGCTTAGTGGATTCAGGTTCCGCAGGCACAGGGCTTCACCCTGTGTTGACAGATTCCGCCCTTGCAGGGCTAAAGGAACCTTTGATCGCAGCGTTGAATCATATTAACTGGATATTCCTTTTTCAACCCCGAAACTTAAGTAAATAATTGGATATCTGATAGAATAATGAAAGTTCAACTCCAACCCTCTCTTTTTTCGGGGACAGGTCGATCCGAATCTGGCGAGAATCATTGACTCGTTAAAGATAGAAGACCAGATTATATCAGGATCATGAATGAAAGTTTTCTGAGAAGTAAAAAATGATAGCATAATATGCACTATTTTTGAAGTCTGCTAAGTGGATCATGGGATATGGAAAATCGGGATTTTCGGTTCCTACGCCCGTGAAGAACAAACGGATTTAAGTGATATTGACATCCTGATCGACATGGAACCGGGTACAGAAAATATTTTCGACAAACGTTTATTATTAAAAGAGATGTTAATGAAGCATTTTGGGAAAAATATTGATGTTTGTCATGAACGAGCCATTAAGCCTGTTTTCAGGAAGTTAATACTAAAAGATGCAGTGTATGCATGGTAAACAAGGAAGCCTTGTTATGATGACAAGGGTACGGTATTTCGGGTGATATGTAGGCGAAACAAGCTACATATTTAATAATTCCTTAACATTCATTACAATATAAAATCCGATTTTTGCTATTGGGGATTTAAAACAGTGTGTCTGGTAGTCAACCTGACCCGGAGAGGCTTTACGGCAATTCAATACCATGCTTATGAACAGAGAAGAAATCGGAGAATTTCTATATCGCTTTTATCGTAAAAGATCCTCATCCTTCCTGGCAAATATTTACAAAGCGAGCATTACAGGCGATTCAAAAGATATTCACCGGGCCAGGCTGGATGTTAAAAAAATATTTGCGCTGTATGGACTTTTTGAAATGCTTGACCCCACGGCATTCAAACATAAGGGCGGACGCAAATTGTTCAGGCCGTTGTACCGTCAGGCCGGAAAAATTCGCGAGATACAGGTAAATTACCTTTTACTGGCCAATCCCCAACTGCAGAGCGCTGAATATCCATCATTTATTTTGTGGCTCAGGGAGGAGGAACGTCATGCCACTGATAAATTCCTATCCCTGGTTAAAAAGTTCAAAGAGTCAGAATTGGCGGCAACGGATAAATCTATTCAAAAGATCTGTCACAGCAGTTCTATCTTCAAACTGCGATCAAAAACACTGGAATATATCAAAAGTAAAGCGGCAATTGTAAAGGAATTGCAATTGGGTGAACCGGACGATCAGGCAATTCATAAGATCCGGCAGCAATTAAAATCCATGTCGACCATCACAACCCTCGTCTATTCAATCAAACCAGGGAAGCATCTCGACCTGATTGTTACTGCCTTTAATAAAACAGAAATGATGATTGGCGACTGGCACGACCGGGTGGTATTAAAAGAGGCGATCGAACGGTTTCTGGCTTTGAAAAAGGCTATTCCACCAGAGGAACTGAATTCTTTGATTCTGCTGAAACAAGGACTCAACGATTCCAAGCTAAACCTGGTGAATCATTTTATGCCGGAGGTCAACACAATCGTGCAATCTGTTTTGGCGGAGTAGTGCAGGCCATTCCCAAAGGGAATAGGTATTCCTCTGATTATTAATTCAAGTTTCGGGGCGGAAAAATTAATGATCTCATTTTCTGAAGCCCTGAAAGGGCGTAATTAATTTCGCCCTTTCAGGGCTCTCATGGTTGCCTTGCTCCCTGCGATGGGCTGCACCCATCGTTAAAATATTTCGCCCCATTCGGGGCTGTGATTTAAACAAATCCTTCATACTTAAACTTGAGTCATTTATAATCTTCGCGACTGATTTCATTCCCTTTTTCATCCCAGATGATCCAGAGACCTTTTTTTTCACCGTTTACGTAAAACATATCGTAGCGCTTTACCCCATGGTCATCCCAAACAAGCCAGAATCCATCTTTTTTCCCGTTTTTAAAACCAGCCTCCGCAATTTTCTTACCGGCTTCATTCCAGTTGGACCAGGTTCCGTTTTTTTGACCTTCCTGATAAACCCGGATTTCCTTTTTGGCGCCTGATGGATAATAGATCGTTGTGGAACCATCAAGTAAACCGTCTTTAATGCTGGTCTCGACGATCAGTTTGTTGTCTGTATTGTATTCCTTGAAGATACCGGAATAGGGCTTACCGGTTTCACGAAGGATATACTTACCTTTTTTCAGAATTACATCCTGAGCAGTCAGGGTGTTTGAGATAATAAATAGCAGGAGCAGCGGTAAAACAAATTTTTTCATACGGTCAGGATTAACATAGCAAAAATAATCAATAGCTGCCTACAGCTGACAAATTCCAACAATGCAATGGAAATTTAATATAGCACCAACTATTATCAGAAAAATGACTGATATTGATACCAGTAAGTTAAGAGAGGGAAATTTCCGGAAGCCGGTTAGGGTTCGATGGGGTTAAGCAGGATCTTCAGTTTTTCATTCTGAGATTTCGCAATTGTTACGGAAACCTCCTGGTCTTTGTAGGAAATACAGTTGATTTTCACCTTATATGTTCCGGGTGCGATACCTTCGAGATTAAATTGGCCTTTCGAATCGGAATATATTTTCTGGTTGGATGAAGTCAACTGAATTGTAACCCCCGCCAGTTTTTCATTTGAATTTTTATCAAGAATCACTCCCGACAATGATGATTGGGTAGCCGGACCCATGGTTTTGTTTCCTTTTTTCGCTGCGATACCATTGATATTCAGCAGGGTAAACAGTGCAAGGATAAATAATAATGCTTTACTTTTCATAGGGGTATAATTTTGTACAAACATAGTTGATAAGGCCCCCTGCAATGTTAACAAATTGTTAAATAACCATTAATTATTAACCCGGTGTTGTCGAAAGGTCGTTGTATGAAAGTCGAAATAAGGTAGAGAATCAGACCATGACAATTAATAATACCATAAAAAAAACCGCCCGATGGGCAGCTTTTGGATGGAATAAACCTTCCAGGTTTTAAAAACCTGGAAGGTTTGGAGGAAACACAGTTTACAGGGTAATCATCGACACACCCTTATGGCCGGGGGTATCGGTGGCTTCGGCGATGATGGTCACGCCGGTAAGATCGGGTATAAAAACCGAGGCAGTGTATACGTATCTGGCAGCCGGAAGGCTATACGCACACACTCCCTTTTCAATTTCCGTACCTGTCGGGTCAACAATGTTCACATTCACAGCCACCACCCTGAAATTGTCGGTGGCTGATATAAAGATCATTTCGCCGGGGTTGCCGTCATACCCGGTTGCATCGATCTGGTGGACCCGCGGCGGTGTGAGGTAGTCATTGACGGCTACCTTATAAGGTGATAACCTCTTGGTAGCCTTTTCTGCATAAGCGGCCCGCAATGCAGGAGTCTGCATTGCACTCCGGGCATACACGTGAGCAGCCGCAAACGATATGCGGTGATCAATTTGCTTCGCCGATGGCGTCTGTGTTGTTTTCTCCGGGGGAATGGTGATCCTGCTCTGCCCCTTACTGCTTTTTAGGAGCACCTGGTTGCCAAAAACCCCACTGTAAGTTTTTGTTAATTCTTCTGATGTTTTCATAGATTAAAAGATTAAAAAAGTGAATAAATGTGATCCTGGCCAGAATCGGAGAATTTGTACAAATATCTTAATGTTAAAAGTCAAATGTGAAATGTCAAAAGTCAAATGTATTATAAAGGGTTAAGTGATTAAGCGTTAAGAAATTCATGCTTTGAAAGCAATATCGGATTCAATCTTTTTGTCATTTGTCATTCGTCATTTGTTATTTCAGTTTTTCCTGTTCCTCAGATAAATCTGTATTTCATCCACTTTTTCCAGGATCACTTTCGTGTTATTACTGTTTTCGCTGCGTAGTATTTCCATGTCTTTGCGGTTGTCGGATTTATGGACGATGAGATCCTGTTTGAGGTTAGAGAGATCGACGTAGATTTCGGCGATGCTGATTTCGAGGTGGATCCAGATGGTGACGAACCCGATGATCGAATTTCGCCTGCGCCTTTTTGTCATAAAGTTTTGTTTTCATGTTGTTGATATTTAAAATTTGTACTCGCAAAATTAATACGTTCAAAAGCCCTGCGGTAGTGGCAGGGGGTTTGAATAAAACATTGCATTTTATATGAAAATGAACGAATTACGATGTTAAAAAAATCTTTTTTTTATTATATCCTGATACCATTTAGATAGTTTTGAAGCCCATTTTTGCATCATTTCTTCGTTGGGATTATCGAAATGATGTTTAAAACTGACGGGACTGATGGTTGACTGGTGCTGTGTACACACCCAGGTGGACACAATCCGGCAGAATTTCGACCGGTTTTTGATAGCAAACACCTCCCCCTCGAAAAGAA
>JBAXFM010000316.1:0-5718 GCA_037139855.1 Bacteroidota bacterium | reverse complement strand
ATGAAGCAGGAAGAATAAAAAAAGAGGAGTCGATCCTGGTGATCATGGGCAATCCTCCATACAGCGGCATCTCAGCAAACATTAATGATTGGACTGAGAAACTATTGAAAACCAATCTTGATGGCGCCCAAACCTACTATGAAATTGACGGGAATAAACTTGCAGAAAAAAAAACCTGGCTACAGGACGACTATGTGAAGTTTCTGCGCTTTGCCCAATGGAAAATACATAAAGCAGGGAAAGGAATTGTTGGTATGATCACCAACCACAGTTACCTGGATAATCCTACTTTCCGGGGAATGAGGCAGAGTTTGATGAATACCTATAATGAGATCTATCTTCTAGATTTGCATGGCAACAACTTAAAAAAAGAGACTTCTCCCGATGGAGGCAAGGATACTAACGTGTTTGACATACAACAAGGGGTAGCCATTGCCGTTTTTGTAAAAAAAGAAAATGTCGATGGATGCCACATCTATCATGCTGATCTGTTTGGCGAACGTGAGTCGAAATACAACTGGCTGGATAACCATAAACTGAAAACAACCAATTACAAACAACTCAAACCTGAAAGCCCCTGGTATTTCTTCATTGAACGAAACACGAAGGATATTGAGTATTACAATCAATGGATGAAGGTGAATGAGATTTTCCCAGTGAACAATTTGGGTGTCGTAACAGCCAGAGATAGTTTTGCAATTGATTTTAATAAGCAAGTACTTGAAGCAAGGATTAGACAGTTTAGGAATTTAAAAGTTGATGAGGAATTTTTAAAAAGTGCTTATGGATTAAAAGACACCTCAACATTTAAACTTAGAAAATTTCGCGAAGAATTTTCTAAAGTAACTGATTGGGAGGACGACTTTCAGATTATTCAGTATCGGCCCTTTGATCAAAGAAACATTTGTTATTCTGAATGGGTTGTGGAACGGAGAATTATTGATGTGATGCAACATATGCTAAAAAACAACTTGGGTTTAATTACCTGTCGCCAAATAATCTGTGATCATTTTACCCATTCTTTTATCACTAATGAAATTACTGATAATTGTTCTATTTCAAATTTCACAAAAGAAAGATCTTACATTTTCCCACTCTACCTCTACCAACCCGATGAAAAGAGAAAGCGACACGGTTTTCAAAGCATGATGATGTTCGATTCCGGGGAGACGTATGGCTTAGGAGGTAAGAAGCCCAATATCGCTCCCAAAGTTTTTGAGATGCTTGGCAGCGCCTACGGTCCTCATGCAGGGGGGAAAGGGGCCGGGGGTGAGGTATCGCCGGAGCAAATCCTGTATTACTGCTATGCGGTGTTATATAGCAACACCTACCGGAAGAAGTATGCCGAATTTTTAAAAATCGATTTCCCTCGGATACCCTTTACTTCAGATTATATCTTGTTTCTGCAAATAGCTGCTTTGGGTGAAGAACTTACGCAACTCCATTTGCTAAAAAGCAAAACGTTGCACAACCCCATTGTAAAATACAAAGGACTTGGAGAAGATTTAATTGAGAAACCTATTTACAATGAAGAAAATCAATGCGTGTTTATCAACAGGACAAAATATTTTGACGGCATTGCACCCGAAATGTGGAATTACCACATCGGTGGATACCAAGTTTTGGAGAAATTCCTGAAAGACCGTAAAGGCCGACAAATGAACGACCCTGCCCCCTATTGCAAAATTGCAACATCAATTGCCTCAACAATTACGATTCAGCTGAACATTGATCTGATTTATATTGAATTGGAGGAAAAGGGATTATTTCTGGAACCTTTTCATCGGTAACCGTTTCCTACGGATCCCATCAAACTGGCACAATGCGTTGGCCACAGCGGCAGCAGTGGGTACCAGCCCGATCTCACCGATGCCTTTAGCTCCGTAAGGGCCAACCGGATCGGCTTCTTCAACGCCAATCACGATGATCTCCGGCATTTGCCGGGCATTCAGCACTCCACAATCCGCCAATTTTGCACTTATCAGCCTGCCGTCTTTCATGGGTAGGTCCTCGGTGAGGGCATAACCCAAACCCATATGAACAGCGCCCTGGATCTGGCCTTCAAAAAGAATAGGATTCATGATCCTTCCGGCATCATGGGCTGCATAAACTGTCTCGATATCCCCGTGTTCATTCAAAACCACCAATTGGGCGGCATATCCATATGAATAATGGGTGATGATCTTTTCCACATCTGCTCCTGGTTTGGTGGTCCAGTTGCAATAATATTTTCCGGTGTAAACGTTTCCCGCCATTTGAAGGAGGGCATGTTTCAATCCCCTGCCTTGCAGGTCAAGACAACCGGGTGTATATTGATCAAGATCCTGACGGATTGCTTCACAAGCATCGATGATCGCGTTGCCAAGCAATGCAGTTGCCCTGGAGGAGGTGGTCATGCCGGTGGGTATTCCTGCGCAGGTATCCACCACAACATCAATCAGGGAACTATCTATTCCGGTTTCCTGGTGCAGGGTTTGGATCGCCATATTCTGAACCCCCTGTCCCATCTCGGTCCAGCCGTGTTCAATTAAAACTCTTCCGATTTTAAGTATGCTGATTTTTACATCGCTGAAGTCTGTCATCCCATTGCCCACACCAGAGTTTTTTATCCCGCAGGCGAGACCGGTATATTTTGCACCATAAAAATGATCTTTCAAGGCCAGCAGACATGCTTTAATGCCGACCCCTTTGCCAAGAATTTGCCCGGTGGCAGTCATTTTGCCAAAATCAAGTGCATTGTCATACCGGAATTTCCAGCGATCGAATCCACCCTTCGCACATAATTCGTCTATACAACTCTCCAGGGCAAAAGCCACCTGATTCGCGCCAAATCCCCGCATAGCGCCCGAAGGGATGTTGTTGGTATAAACTGTCAGAGATTCAATGTCGACCGAGGGAACATGGTATCCTCCACTGGCATGGCCAGCCACTCGTTCCATTACTTTGGCTCCCACGGAGGCATAGGCCCCGGTATCACCGATAGCACGAAGGCGCAAGGCCGTAAGGATTCCATGTTTGTCGCATCCCAGCGAAATATCCATCCATACCGGATGCCTTTTGGGATGCATCATGATGGACTCTTCCCTCGAGAGGTGCAATTTCACAGGTTTTTTCAAGAGAAAAGCGAACAGTGAAACATGCCCCTGAACAGTCATATCCTCACGACCGCCAAATCCGCCTCCGCAAGGTACCAGTGTTACACGAACCAGTTCATCATCCAGTCCAAGCAATGAGGCCACCTGCCGCTGGTCGACATAAATACCTTGCCCCTGACTAAAAAGATGAATTCCATTTCCCATCGGAAGGGCCAATGCTGCCTCTGTTTCCAGAAATGCATGTTCAATCCGCTGGGTTTCATAAATTCCGGATGTTTGAAAGGCAGACTTTTTAAGCAATTCGTCCACTGGATTACCCCGCCTTACGATGCATTTTTCAAGCAGGTTTGATTTCCCCGGATGTACCTCTGCCGAGCCTGGCTCAAGGGCACGGTGCATGTCGGAAACCGGATCGAGTACTTCATATTCAATACGGATCAACCGGGCCGCTTTCCGGGCAATGTCCTCATCCTCGGCAACCACTCCGGCAATTACATCTCCGATGTAACGGGTGGTTTCACCGGTTGCAATCATCAATGGCCAGTCGCTGATGATCAACCCGGTATTACGATCGCCCGGAACATCTGAGGCTGTAAATACCCTGATCACACCTTTGGTATGAACTGCTTCCGAGCAATCGACCGATAAAACCCTGGCTCTCGGATGATCACTAAACCTGAGAGCGCCATGGAGCATCCCTTCAATCTGCATGTCGTTGACAAACTTCCGCCTGCCAATGGCGGTTTCATAGGCCTCATATTTTGGCAGTGGCTGCCCGATTCCGGCTGATATCAACGTTTGTTTCTTCTCAAATGAATCCAGGGGAGAAGAATCCTTTCTCCCATTTTCCTGCAAAACCCCATCCCGAAGATTTTTCAAAGCCTCTTCGATTGCGTCGACGATTTTCACATATCCCGTACACCGGCAAAGGTTCAGGCTGATGGCTTGCTTGATCTGATCCCGGTCCGGATTTGGATTTTCCGATAAAAGACCTTTAGTTCGCATGATTAGCCCCGGAGTACAAAAGCCGCACTGTACAGCTCCTTTTTCAACGTATGCCCTTGCAATTACATCGCGAACATCTGGAGGAATCCCCTCCATAGTAATTACCTTTGTCCCTTCAAGAAACTTCATCCTCCTGGTACAGGACAATTTAGCTTTGCCATCAATTTCCACCATGCAGGCACCACAGGCGGCCTGGCCCGAACACCCGTCTTTTACGGAGGTTATCCCTGCTATCTCCCGCAGATAATTTAGTAAGGTCTGGTTTTCATCTCCGGTATATTCCGTTCTCCTGTGGTTCAGATAAAATGTGATCATGTCAGAATTCAGGTTAAAAGTGTTTGTCAATGAGGGCCTCCAACGACCGGATATCCGGTTCAACCGGGTCGGGAATGTGAATGGATGACTGAACAGCAGATAAATCTTTCAACCCGCTGCCTGTCAGCAATACCACATTTTTAGATCCGGCTGGAATTAAACCCCTGTCACGGTATTGTAACATGCCAGCATAGGCAGCAACGGCGGCTGGTTCGGAAAATATCCCCGTGGACCGTGAAAGTTTGAGCGATGCCTGCAGAATTTCCTGATCCGAAACCGAAATGGTCTCGCCATGATATTCCTCCATGTAATGTGCGGTCATGAAGAAACAACGGGGAATATCAACAGAAATGGAGTCGGCAATGGTTTTAGATGGGATGGAAACAAAGGCATGTTCTTTCAGGTTGCTGATAAGGTTACTGCTTCCCTCAGCCTGCACTGCAACCAGTATAGGCATCCGGTCGATAATGCCAAGTTTCAACAGTTCTTCGAACCCTTTACAAACACCGGAAAAAATAACCCCATCTCCCACTGGGATAAATATCCGGTCGGGAACCCGGTGATTCATTTGCCGGTATATTTCAAATGAAACGGTCTTCTTGCCTTCAATGGTCAATGGGTTGAAGGCAGTGTTTCTGTTGTAAAAGCCATATTTTTTCGAAATCTGAATACTCAGGTCGAAAGCATCATCGTAGGTGCCCCTCACCGGCACCAGGGTGGCGCCATACATCAGGATCTGTGTTAATTTGGCGAGGGGTGCGCTGGCCGGAACCACGATCATGGCCCGCTGGCCCTGTGAGGCACAGATCCCGGCCAGTGAGGATCCCGCATTTCCGGTGGAGGCAGCTACCAGGGTGTTGATTCCGTTTTCGCGGGCCCAGGCGGAAACAAGGGCTGAAGCACGATCCTTGAATGAAAAGGTGGGATTTTGAGAGTCATCTTTGAGATAAAGTTCAAAATCCTGAAATTCAGCACCGGTTTCAACCTGATAAAGTGGCGTATCTCCGATGCGCAAATTAGGCCAGGACTTCATTGACCGAATTGGCAGCAACTGAATAAAACCCTCGTGATGTAACTTCCCAAAAAGGTCATCGGAAGAATTTTCAGTACGTATCCGTTGATATGGGTATACGGTCTTTAGCACTCCCCTGGGAGGAAAATCTACCTGGTTTCCTTTTTCACAGGCGGGACACAGATAGATGACTTTATCTCCCGGGTATTCTGCTCTGCAGTCAACACATTCGAACTGAAATTTTTCAGACATGATTTTAAATTCTCTCTTGATTTTCTCTTTTTTTATGGG
>JBAXFM010000315.1:0-5720 GCA_037139855.1 Bacteroidota bacterium | reverse complement strand
AAGATTCACTGGTGTTTTATAAAATGATCGGCGATACCCTGAAACGGAAATATGCCGGCTATACAGCCTGGTTGATCTCCTCCGATCTTGAATCGATCAAGTTTATCGGCTTGCGGCCATCCCGGCGGATACCGGTATTCAATGGCCCGCTGGAGTGCAGGTTTGTGAAGTTCGATTTGTTTACCGGGAAGAAAGGGTTTCAGACATCGGGGCAATAAATAGCTGAACATCCCAATTATTTTTGTATTGTATGAACTTTCCCATTATACAATCGAATTAAAAGGAACTTCACAAAAGTCCGTTCTCCGGTTCTTCTATTTGTTCAATCTTATGAGGATTTTGTCTGCAATCGAATACAGAGACTATTTTTGCAATATTATCCTGGAATCTATAAATGATTTTGTAATTGTTCTCAACAATAAAACGGTATTCGAAAGGTCTGTCTGTCAACAAGGGTTCTTTTACTCCTATTAAAGGATTAGATTCAAGTATAAGTGATTTTTTAACTATCCTTTTAACAATCTTTTTTGCAATAGTTTTACTTACCCTGAAATTATAATAATCAAAAATTTCCTGGAGTTGAGAAAGGGAAGTGTCAGACCACAGAACCTTTACTTCCATGTATCTATCTCATTGAGTACTTTTCGTGCTTCTACTATTCTGCCATTACTAAAATCGTCCTCTGATTTATCGATAATCTCATTGAATTCTTTTAAAGTACTGGGCTGTAGCTCGTTCTCGAGTTTTTTCTTCCTTTCAAACCAAAGCATTTTTTCAAGTTTAGTGACAAGTTCATCGTCGGCAACCCGAAGAAATTCTTGAACAAAGTGTATTTTTCTTGCCTGAATGTCCATTTTTTTTGTTCAAAGATAAGATTTTTTTAGCGAGGTAAAATGACGGTGAGTTAAACATTTTACGATTGTATCCTTTATTTTTTTCGTTTAAACAGGAACCGGTAAACGAATATTCCACCGATTACCAGCACAAAAAGCCACCATATCCTGAACAGAAATACCAGGAAGTACTCAAACATGATCCAGCCATCAACCAATGCATCAAGGATACGGGTTGATAAATTTGCCCTGTATGAATCTGTATTCAGAAGAACCTCGGTTTCTTTAAACAGGAAGGGTTTTTGATAGATCATAATTGTCAGTGTACAATATTTGACCTGGTCGGCAAGCGCCAGATTTTCAACCTGGAGTTTATCTGACTGAATTTGCCGGTCGAGCCTGTTCTCTTCCGCTGCAGTTGTTTCTTTTAACTTGCCTCCTTTTGTGTCGATATGTTCTTTTTGCCTTGATTCATAATCCTTTAACCTGTCTGTGGTTTTCTGGTTGGCCAGGTATGCAAAACTGATTTCATCCATTTTGATAATCCTGTAATCAAGAAACAGAATCAATTTATTCAAGTCCCTGACCAGACTATCCAGGTTTTCATTTGGAATGCGCAAAACAATGTTGTTTTCAACAACGATCTTTTTTGAGATAACGACTGAATCCCTGCTTATTTCCTGCCGGAAGAAATCACGTTCTCTGTTTTGCAGGTTGGAGTAGGTTAAATAACCCGAATATTTCACCGTTAAATCTTCAATTTTTTCAGAAGCAGTCCGGACATTGTTAACGAGGAATTGTGTCTCTGCTGTTTTAATGAATTTTTTTTCAGCCGGAGTCCGGGTACTCAGGTTTAATTCACTCATTTCGCCTTGCCTCATAGCAAGAGAATCTGCGACACCGACAGAATCAGCTACTCTTTTTTCTTCAAACTCCTTGGCGCTGGGTCCGCAGCCGGTTAGTAACAGGGCAAAAAGACCTGTTGTCAGCCAAAGTGATCTTATCCCGTTCATAAGTTTGTGTTTTGATAAAATATAAGACACAAAGTTATATCGAATTTGCACTTCTCCAAAATGCTTACCAGTGATTTTGACAATTTTTTCCACCAACCATTCCATTATAAACAGACAAACCTTCAAAATTTGTACATTTGGCGAATAAAATGGCAAAATGCAAAAGGACTATGTGGGATCAACCTGACCACTCGTCCACTTGGCCACTTGCCCACCAATGAAATAACAATCAACAAACCATGGCACAAATAACCAGAATCGGTGTAATGACATCCGGAGGCGATTCCCCGGGAATGAATGCCGCCATCAGGGCGGTAGTCCGTACGTCCATTTATTGCGGGGTTGATGTTTTCGGCATCTACCGCGGCTATGAAGGGATGATTGATAATCAGATCGAACAGTTATACAGCAACTCGGTATCCAACATCATCCAGCGGGGCGGAACCATCCTTAAAACTGCGCGTAGCAAACGTTTTATGGAGTATAACGGACGTCTTCAGGCGTATAATAATCTCAGGGAACACAACATCGAAGCCCTGGTAACCATTGGTGGGAACGGTACCTTTACCGGGGCTTCCATTTTTGATAAGGAGTTTGATTTTCCCATTATTGGTTTGCCGGGTACCATCGACAACGATCTCTTTGGCACCGATGCAACCATTGGATACGATACAGCCGTTAATACGGTGGTAGAAGCCGCTGATAAGATCCGGGATACCGCAAATTCCCATGAGCGGTTGTTTTTTATCGAGGTGATGGGACGTGACGCCGGTTTTATTGCCCTGCGCAGTGGCATTGCCTGTGGAGCAGAATTTATCCTTGTACCCGAAACAACCACTTACATCGACAACTTTACACGATTGCTCAAGCATGACTGGCGCAGAAGCAAAACCTCTGGAATTGTCATTGTGGCCGAGGGTGACGATATGGGTGGCGCATACGAAGTGGCGAAAAAAGTAAAGGAAAAACTTCCGGAAATGGATGCCCGGGTCACCATCCTTGGGCATATCCAGCGTGGAGGTTCCCCAAGCGCTTACGACCGTGTACTTGCAAGCACCCTGGGGTATGTTGCCGTGCAGGGTTTGCTGGCAGGTCATCGTGGCGAAATGGCCGGAATCGTGAACAAGGAAGTTGTTTACACGCCGTTTGACAAAGCCATTAAACATACCAAGGATATTAACAAGGAGTTGCTGGAAATGTCGAGGATCCTCGCCCTGTAAAGTTTTAAAGTTTTTATTGGTTGGAACGGATTACCCTGTTTGCTGATGTTTTATTGCCACTCCCGGTTGGCGGAACCTTCACCTATCGTGTTCCCTTTGATCTGAATGAGCAGATTCGAAAGGGTGTGCGCGTGGTGGTGCAGTTCGGAGCCAGGAAAATTTACACTGCCCTGGTGATACAGGTACATGAAATTCCGCCCACGGTCTACCTTCCGAAGTATATTCTTTCCATCCTCGACGAAAACCCGATTGTTACGCCGGTGCAACTTTCCTTTTGGGATTGGCTGGCCGGATATTATCTCTGTCACCCCGGAGAGGTGATGAATGCCGCACTGCCATCGGCATTCAAGCTGGCAAGCGAGTCGAAGATTGCTTTAAACCCTATTCTCCCCGATGATCTTTCAAATTTGAATGAGAAGGAATTGCTGCTGATTGAAGCGCTCCATCATCGTAAAAGCATTGCCATTTCTGAGGTTGCTAAAATTCTTGATCAGCAAAAGACCATCCCGGTTATTAAAACACTGATGGAAAAGGGTATTATCGTTTCCGAAGAAGAGTTGAATGACCCTTACAAACCGAAACGGGAAAATTTTGTTCGGTTGATGCCTGATTATGCTGAGGAGGAGGAGTCGCTGAGAACGCTGTTTGATCAGCTTGAAAAACGGGCGAAAAAACAACTTGAGATTGTAATGACTTTCATCAGGTTATCCGGATACGGATTTGGGGAGTTGCATGAAGTTAAACGGCAGGAACTGCTGAAACAATCGAAAGGGAGTGCTGCACAACTTGAGATCCTGATTGGGAAGGGGGTGTTTGAAGCATTTGATAAGGTTGTCAACCGGTTTGATACCGCCATAGCCGAATCGGATACCGGATCGATCGAACTTACCAACGGGCAAACGGAGGCGCTGGCAAAGGTGAGAGAATTGTTTGAGACCAAAGATGTGGTGTTGCTGCATGGTGTTACCTCCAGCGGAAAGACTGAGCTCTACATCAAACTGATCCGTGATGTGATAGATGAGGGGAAACAGGTGCTGTTCATGCTGCCTGAGATAGCCCTTACAACGCAAATAGTCAGCAGGCTACGGAAATATTTCGGCAACAGGGTCGGGTTGTATCATTCGCGGTTTAATGTACATGAACGGGTTGATATATGGAATGCCGTCATAGAAAAAAACAACGTCGGACATATGGCCGGACGGCAATATGATATCATTCTCGGCGCACGTTCAGCGGTGTTTTTGCCATTTTCGAACCTGGGACTTGTGGTGGTCGATGAAGAGCATGATCCTTCGTTTAAGCAAATGGACCCTGCTCCCCGTTACAACGGGCGCGATTCGGCCATATACCTGGCTCATCTGCATGGGGCAAAAACGCTGCTGGGTTCGGCTACTCCTTCGGTTGAAAGCTATTTCAACGCCTCTCAGGGAAAATATGGGCTGGTTGAACTGTTTGAACGGTATGGGAACATGGAAATGCCTCAGATTCAGATTGTAAATGTGAAAGAATCGCTGCGGCAGGGGCTGATGAAAAGTCATTTTTCTGTCACCTTGCTTGAACAGATCGGTAAGGCGCTGGGCAACGCAGAACAAGTCATCCTTTTCCAGAACAGGCGTGGTTTTTCACTCAGGCTGGAGTGTGATATCTGCAATTGGATGCCCTCCTGTAAGAATTGCGATGTTACCCTCGTCTACCACAAGAAAAGCAATCAGTTGCGTTGTCATTATTGTGGTTATGTTTCCAGAATTCCTGAAAAATGTCCCGAATGTCAGGGAGTTAAAATCAAGATGAAAGGTTTTGGAACCGAAAAAGTGGAAGAGGAATTAGGGCTAATCTTTCCCAAAGCCCGGATTGCCCGCATGGACCTGGATACTACCCGCAGCAAACATTCCCTTCTGCAGATCATCGGTGATTTCGAGGCACGGAAAATTGATATTCTGGTAGGTACCCAAATGGTCACGAAAGGACTTGATTTCGACAATGTTAGCCTGGTTTGCATCCTGAATGCAGACAACATGCTGAGCTATCCCGACTTCAGGGCAGCTGAACGCAGTTTTCAACTCATGGCGCAGGTAAGTGGCCGTTCGGGGCGGAAATACAAACAGGGCAGGGTGATTATTCAAACTTACCAGCCCAACAACCCGGTGATCGTGGATGTTGTAAAAAATGATTACCTGGCGATGTTCAGGCAACAACTGGTGGAACGGCAGAAATACAAATATCCGCCATTTACCCGCCTGGTACTCCTGAAATTAAAGCACAAGGACCCTGATTTGCTGAACAAGGCAGCCGATGAACTGGCAAAGTTGCTGCGCAAAGTTTTTGGAAAACGAATACTTGGCCCTGAATTCCCGATGGTATCACGAATCATGAACTACTATATAAAGCATATCATGTTTAAAATGGAACGGGAGGTTTCCTCCGCCGCGATGAAAGCAAAAATGGTGGAGGTGATTGCTGAGTTTCAGGAGGAAGCTGCTTTCAGGCCTGTGAAGGTGCTGATGGATGTCGATCCCCAGTAGGCAGGATAAACAATGCTTTTTCAAAAAAAAGGCTGCCCCAAATATTTGAGACAGCCTTTTGCTTTTTTAATCAACGTTTACTTGTTCAACACCATCTTAATGGTTTTGAACAACTCATCGTTTTTGCCGGTC
>JBAXFM010000314.1:0-5770 GCA_037139855.1 Bacteroidota bacterium | reverse complement strand
AAAAACAGGCGCAAAGTGATGTGTTGAAAATATTTTCCATCACCAAACCCGGGATCGCCCAATCGGAACTCCTCAATATTTCTCAGAACGGCGACGACAATGCCATCCTGCTCGCCATATCGGTGATCCTGCAGGGGTTCAGAACCGAGGCAGATTTGTCGCAATTGCTGGGCGATATTGCCACCGACATCCGCACCGACGGCATCCTGAACAGCGCCTCAACCGGTTCCATGCTGATCAACGACATCAAACTGATCGACCTCGCGAAAATCAGGACCAACCTTACCGGTAAATATCAGGCACTGGGCATCAATGCGACGATTCCTGACTTTGAAAAGTATGTGAAGATATTCGAGGATTCAACCTCCTATAAATTCGATAAATTCATTGTTTATCCCTACATGGTCAATTCAAGACAAAACTTGCTGTATGACTCCTCCTTTGCCGTGACCGGTACCATTAAATATTCGCTCGCTGCATTTCTGCCTATGGGTTCTTATTTAAAAGTAGTCGTTACTCCTTCTCCTGGATACAATTGGAATGTTGGCAATCTGGGCTTTTTCCCTATGGAAAATACCGGCTGGACCTATGAAAATCCCTGGGCGAACAGCATGCTGTTTTATGCGGAAGGGAAAAATCAAACGGTCGATATTCCCATGATGTTTGGCCCGCCTACCAGTTCAGATTTTAAGATTTATGAAAATTATGCGGAAGTGCCGACAAGGGTTAAAACGATTAAAAATTGAGGATGGGATCCGGTGTGATGTAGGACCATGCCATGGCATGGTGTATGGTCACGCCATGGCGTGCCCCCACAGGCAACCGATGATGGCATCGCAGGGACATGCCATGGCATGTCCCTACCGCCGGTCGTGTGCCCACATCCCTTGGTTTTTCTTCAATTATTTACCCTGCAACATAAAACAGGACTTCGTATTGGATACCACATGCCGCAAGAAGACCTGGTTATTCGTGACTAATGAAAGAAAAGTTTGTATATTTGCTTAAAGGTTAACCATGAACCCGGAAATTAAAAATATTATTATCAACACTTTGCGTGAATACAATCCTGAGATGATCGGTGTGTTCGGCTCCTATGCGAGAAATGAAAACACAAGCAAAAGCGATATTGATATTCTTGTCCGGTTCAAATCAACCTTGTCCCTTCTCCGGTTAGTTCATGTTGAAAATTTAATTTCTCAAAAACTTGGCATTAAAGTCGACCTCGTTACCGAAGGTGCCGTCAAGAATAAAATTCTTAAGGAAAGTATTAAACAAGATCTTCAAATTATTTATCAATGATTAAAAACGATCTGGTTTATCTCATCAGGAAGTTCCATGGTCAGCAATGGCAGGAATGAGAGACAAACTTATCCATGACTATCTAGATGTGGATCTTGATGTGGTTTGGAAAACGATAGAAGTTGATCTTCCCCTCCTTAAAGAACTAATTTCTAAGATTTAACTTCAACGGGGCCTGGAGAGAGGTCATTGATGGTCAAACTTGAATCAATTAATATCTCCTGGTACGATTGCAATTAATTGTTTCAATTATTGTGAAAATGAAGAAAACCTTCTTTTGTTTTAGAATCTTGCTTTTTTTTACTCTTGTATGGAATAATACTGTTTATGCGCAATTTTGGCAACGAGAATTCGGGATAAACAAAACCTGTTGGTCATCTGATGTTAAGGAGACCTATGATCATGGTATTTTAATTTTAAGTCAAGTGGACCCTGGTCCTTTTGTGCCACGAATGAATGCCTAGATTATCAAAACTGATATCAACGGGTCTGTATTATGGAACAAAACAATTTTTAATGCTCAGTATCTGATTGCCTTCAATGACATTCAACAAACCTTAGATTGTGGGTTGATTCTAACAGGAATAACAACCAGGTTGGACGCGACGGATTATGATGTCACGTTTTTAAAGTTAAATGCATGTGGGGAAAAAGAATGGTGTAAAATATTTTCAACTCCGGGAAATTCAGACTTTGGGCTAAGGATCAGACAGATACCCAACGGATATATTGCCTTGGTTAAATACTTTAAGGATTGGGAACAAAAGAGAATCTGGTTATTTAGGATTAATGAAACAGGAGAACTGATTTGGCAGAAATTATACGAACAAAATGATTCACTCCTATATGGTGAGGAAGGAAGAGATTTAATGATTTCTTCTGATGGAGGTTTTCTAATAACCGGCGACGGATATTGTTGGGATCCTCAGACCCAGCTTTGGAGAACAAGGCCCGTGTTTATTAAAACTGATTCAGAGGGGGATGAACAGTGGAATTTAATTTATGGGCTAAATTCAGGCTATCGGGGCGATGTAGCCATGAATCCTACTGAGAATTCCTCCGGTCAATTTTATTGCAGCGCCCGCCATTTCAGAGATTCAATCCCGTATGGTGATTCACCAAGTTTTCTAAAATTTGATTCAGCCGGAAACGAGGTTTATTACAGGGATTTGATTGACAGTACCCAATTAGGCATGTCGAACACCCTCGATTTTATCAACGACTCGGTCATGCTGATTGCCGGGGGGTGGAGCCATCATACAAATATCTGTGATTCAAACGGCATTATCAAAACGGATACTTTGGGCAATTTAATCAAAACAAGGAGCCTGCTGTCAAATGTGGTCAATACGTTTCAATCGGCTGTTGTAACCGAAGATCATAAATACCTCGTTACCGGCGGGTTTACAGTCAATGGCGCCGATCCCCACATCTATCTGTTTAAATTGAATTTCAACCTTGATTTTGACAGCATTTATACGATGCCCAGGGTGTACGACAGCCTTTGCCCACACCCTATCGTATCAGACACCACCGATCTGGATGATTGCGGGGTGGTTACCGCTATCAGGGAACCGGAAGAATATGAAAAAGAGGCCAGGCTGCTGGTTTACCCCAATCCCGCCACTGATCAGGTCACCGTAGAAATGCCACAGATGCTTATCAGAAAAAGCTCAGGCCAGGGCATGACCACCACCACCATCTACCATCAATGGGACAAAACCCGGCTGGATGTTTTCAACCTCACCGGCAAGCTGATGTTTTCGCAGGATGTGGTTCATGATCAAACCCGAATCCAGATAATCACCTCCGGCTGGCCACAGGGAATGTACATGGCAAGAATTGTATTTATGAATGAGGTAGTGGCAGGCTCAAAGGTGATCGTTCAGGGTCAGTGAAACACATAGGCAGGGATTTTATATGGTTAGAAAAACGCGGGCATCGATGCATTATTTCGTCCCGTCCGGGACGAAATAGCTTGTAAAACATTCGACTGCTACCCATATATTGTGCCTCTGGCACAGGTTACATAAAGAAAAACAACCGAATAATGACACTAATTATCATTAAATTTGTCCATAATGAAAACGCAAACATTGTTCATGCAAACCATAAATGATAAATATGGATACTCCAAATGGTCCGGAAAAATAAATTTTATTGTATGAAAATCATAAGGATGTTTTCGATCTTTTTCCTGGCTTGTTTTGCCTTGAACTTAGCGATAGCCCAGAGCTGGCAGTGGCAGAATCCCCTGCCGCAGGGCAACTATTTGTATGCTGTTTGCTTTACAGATGCCAATACAGGCTATGCAGCAGGGGATTATGGTACTATTCTAAAAACATATGACGGGGGAATATCATGGATTAAATTGGCGATTGGAACAACCGACCGGTTTAATTCCGTGTTTTTCACCGACGCTAATACAGGGTATGTGGTGGGTGGTGATCCTTTTAGTACTGGTGCAATCTTTAAAACAATTAATGGTGGTACAACATGGAATGCGCTGCCGATCACAACAGCATATTTTTTATACTCCATCCTGTTTACAGATTCCAATACCGGTTATATTACAGCAGGAGTTGGAAAGATTCTTAAAACAGTGAACGCCGGTGCAACATGGGCTTTTTTACCAACAGGTGTTTCAGGACCGTTATATTCGTTACACTTTCCAAATGCCAATACCGGTTACGCAGTGGGTGATTATGGCACGCTGATAAAAACTGTGAATGGGGGTACCTCGTGGACTATCTTGAACAGTGGCACAGCAAAATGTCTCAAATCCGTTTTCTTTACAGATGCCAATACCGGTTATATCGCTGGTGAAAGCGGAATTATAAAAAAAACCACCAATGGTGGCGCAACGTGGGCTGTGTTACCTGGCGGCACAACCAATGATTTGACAGCTGTTTATTTCATCGACCACAATACAGGATATGCGGTGGGGTATGCAGGTACAATTATAAAAACAACAGATGGTGGCATCTCATGGACGAGTTTAACCAGTGGAACCAACGAAAATTTATGGGCTGGTTGCTTTCCTGACGTTAATACCGGTTATGCTATTGGTAATTGGGGAATTATATTAAAGACTACCAGCGGGGGGATGGCCTGGTATGAATTATCAAGTGCTGTTACAAGACTTACGCTTGAATCGGTTGTTTTTACCGATGTCAACACAGGATATAGCGCCGGTGGAAAGGATTATCAGGTTGGAACGATTTTGAAAACATCCAACGGAGGTGTGACCTGGAATGTTATATCAAGCGGAACACTTCCATACTTGTATTCTTTATGCTTTCCAGATACTTACACAGGATTTGCGGTGGGTTTGTCAGGGGCTGTTTATAAAACCATTGATGCAGGGGCGACCTGGAACCCGATGATCAGCAGCACTACAGAATACCTCAAGTCTGTTTTCTTCACTGATGTTAATATCGGCTATGCGACAGGTAATTCAGGAACAATAATAAAAACAATCAATGGCGGCACCACCTGGATCAATTTAACCAGTGGAACAAGTCATTTACTGAGTTCAGTTTATTTTAAAGATGCAGATACAGGATTTGCCGCAGGCGATCATGGAACCATCGTTAAAACAACCGACGGTGGCAGTTTATGGACGCCAGTATCAAGTGGGGCCTCATTAAACCTTTCTTCCATCGGTTTTGCCGACAATATGACAGGTTACATTGTGGGCGATTTAGAGACCACCATCAAAACTATTGATGGTGGAGCCTCATGGACATTGTTACCGAACCAATCAAATTTCAGTTTGTGGTCAGTCTGCTTCACAGACCCCAACACGGGTATTGTTGTAGGGTGTGATGTGGTGAATGGTGGAAATATCTCGTTAAGAACAA
Source organism: Bacteroidota bacterium (assembly GCA_037139855.1). Taxonomy (GTDB): domain Bacteria; phylum Bacteroidota; class Bacteroidia; order Bacteroidales; family FEN-979; genus CAIVAT01. The sequence goes on along the minus strand of JBAXFM010000314.1, from coordinate 605 downwards.
CAAATGGAGGTACAACCTGGGACACATTACCAATCGGGACTAAAACCTTTTTTAATTCCGTGTACTTCACCGATCAGAATACCGGCTATCTTGTTGGTTACGGTGGAGCGATTTTAAAGACTACAACGGGTGGCGTTGTATCTGTTGAGAAAAAAACATCAACGGTTTCACCCGTGAAATTTTACCCCAACCCGTCCAACAATCTCATCAACATCGAAATAACAGACAGATCGAAACATCGTTACTTGTCGATTATGGATTGTAGTGGCCAGGTACTAGTAACTCGCCAGATCACCGGCCTTACAACCCAATTTGACATCAGCCATTTACAGAAAGGGATCTATTTTGTGCGGCTGACGGGAGATAAAACAACAATGGCAGGCAAGATTATAAAACAATAAATTGTGCCTTAACAACTCAACCCAAACCCCATGAAAAACATTCTTCTCTTTTCCCTGTCATGCTTGATTGGTTTTTCTGCCGTGGCTCAACGGCCTCAGGTTAATAAAAACATTAACACCCGGAACTGTCAGAAGGAACAGGTTGTTACGAGGGAACCTGTTGAAAAGGTCAGTGTTTCGCCTGTCGTATCCAGACACCGGGGG
>JBAXFM010000313.1:0-5803 GCA_037139855.1 Bacteroidota bacterium | reverse complement strand
ACATTTGTATAAATTTTACTCCTTATCTGAAAAATCTTTTCTGACCACATTCTATATTCAATCCAAACTTCTCCTGATACAGCTATATATGACTAACTATCAAAGTTTCACAAAGGAAGAATTGATATTGCAGCTTCAGGAAATGCAATTGATGTATAGGTCTTTAACTGACCGGAAGGTTGCTGATAAAGAAGTAATTGAAAGTGAAAAATTACATCGTTCTTTTTTCGAAATATCTTCACAGGGAATTATTTATCAGAATTCAGAGGGCATTATTATTGAAGCCAATCCTGCTGCCCAAAACATTCTTGGATTAACCATGGACCAGATGCAGGGCCGGACTTCATATGATCCCAGGTGGAGGGCAATCAAAGAAGATGGTTCCGGTTTCCCCGGCGAAGAACATCCGGCGATGATTTCGCTTAAAACAGGAAAAATCATTCAAGGTTCAATCATGGGCGTGTTTAATCCTGTAGAAGAGAGACTGCACTGGGTTAACATCAATACAATACCCCTGACGTTGGAGGGCGCAGATTTGCCATACGTGGTTTATACAATTTTTGACGATATCACCGAGCGCAGAAACATTGAAATACAACTGAAAGAAAACCAGGAAAATTTAAATGCCATCTTTAATGCCACCGATGAATCTATTTTTCTTCTTTCATCAGATTTCACTCTGATTTCGATAAACGAAGTAGCTGCAAAACGAATGGGTCGATCCCGGGAAGAGCTGATCGGTAAAAATGTTTTAAACATCCTTCCTCCCGAAGTAATAGCCCAGCGTAAGCCGTATATTGACCAGGTTGTTGCAACGGGCAGACCGGTGAATTTTACAGATGAACGGGATATGCGAAAGATGTTGAGCCATATTTACCCTATTGTCAATGACTCAGGTCAAATGGTCCGTTTGGCAGTATTCAGCCGCGATGTGACCGACCGGCAAATTGCGCTGGATAAATTGAGGGAAAGCGAAAACCGTTACCGGTTACTGGCTGAAAATATCACTGATATAATCTGGGAGCAGGATTTAGAAAACAATGTATTTGAGTACATCAGCCCTTCAGTGGAGAAGGTTCTTGGATACACGGTAATGGAGGTCATGACGCTTGGCATTCAAAACACCATCACCCCAGGCTCAAAACAATATCTCGAATCGCTGATTCCTGGTCGTATTGAACAATTTTTAAACGGAAGTTGTGACAGTTTTATTGACGAGGTTGAACATGTTCACAAAAATGGAGATGTTGTATGGCTGGAGGTTACATCACATATTATTTTTAACCCGGAAGATGGAAGAATGAAGTCTACCGGTGTTGCCCGCAACATCAGTGAGTGGAAAAAGGCTGAATTGGAAAAAATTGCAGCAAATGAGGCGCTTAATGACTATGCTAATCAATTGTCAACCCTGTTTAACACTATGTCGGAAGGCGTGGTATTAATTGCACCGGACGGCCATATTATAAAAGCCAATTTTGCCGCGGAACATATCATGGGCATCAGTAAACATGAGATCGAAAGTCATAATTATATTTCTGCAAATTGGGAGATTATTCGTGTTGATGGAACACCAATGCCTTTGGAAGAAATGGCCGGGCCACGGGCAATGGTTGAGAAACGGGCTATCAAAGATATTGTCATGGGAGTAAAAAGGCCGGATGGGAGTATCTCATGGTTGAACGTATCCACCACTCCGGTGATTAACAGCAAAGGTGAATTGGAAGCAGTGGTAGGAACATTTGCCGATATTACAGACAAAATAAAATCAGAAGACGCGTTTAGAACCTTGGCAATCCGCAATCAAATTATCCTTCAATCTGTCAAAGACGGGATTCACGTTATCGATCGGCAGGGCTGTTTGATAGAAGCCAATCCTGCATTTTGCACCATGCTGGGTTATACGAACCAGGAATTAATGCAGTTGAATGTAAGTGACTGGGATGCACAATTCACGGAAGAAGAATTATTGACAAAGGTTAACGAACTGATCAGCCATCCCAAAATATTTGAAACCAAACACAGGCGGAAGGATGGTACAGTCATCGATGTGCTGCTCAATGCTACCGGGGTTGTATTTGACGGACAAAATTATCTTTATGCTTCCGCCCATGATATTACAGAGTCAAACAGGGCGAAGGAGCTGGTAGAACAAACACGCCACAATTACAGCACTTTTTTCAACACGGTGGATGATTTTCTTTGGGTGCTTGATACCCAGGGAAATATTATTTACACAAATGAAACAACAGTTAAACGCCTGGGTTACTCATATGAAGAACTTCGGGGGCAATCCGTGCTGATGGTTCATCCTCCCGATCAGCGCGACGAAGCCGGCAGGATTGTTGGAGAAATGCTGAAAGGTACCGCAGATTATTGTCCTGTTCCGATCATGACAAAATCAGGCAGTAAAATCCCCGTTGAAACGAGGGTTTCCCAGGGGTTCTGGGATGGGAGTCCCGCCATATTCGGCATATCAAAGGATATTACAAAAATCAGGCTTTCGGAAGAGAAATTTTCAAAATTATTCTATTTGAATCCTTCTGCATGCGGTTTATCTGATTTGAAAACCCACAAGTATATCGAGGTCAATGATGCATTTTATAAGCTCTTTGGTTTTAATATGGATGAAGTCATTGGCAAATCCCCTTCAGACCTTGGTATTGTTTCGACTTTGGTTACTGAAACTATACAAAAAAATGCCGATCATTCAGGAAAAATCATCAATGCAGAAGCCAGGTTGAAAACGAAAAATGGAGATATCAGGCATGTGTTGTTGTCATCTGAAAATATTTATATCCAGGATCAGCAATACCGTTTCACTGTTGTCAACGACATTACCGATCGCAGTAAAATGGAAAATGAAATTAAATTAAAAAATGAAGAGCTGGTCAGATTAAATACAGAGAAAGATAAGTTCTTTTCGATCATTGGTCATGACTTACGAAGTCCTTTCAATATATTTCTTGGTTTTACAAGTATGCTGGCTGACGATTATCAGTCTTTCACCCTTGATGAACTTCAAAAATTGGCAAGGGCTATGAACAGGTCTGCAAAAAACCTGTTCTCATTGCTTGAGAACCTGTTGGAATGGTCAAGGATGCAGCGTGGATTAATGAAGTTAAAACCAGTTACATTTTCGTTAACGCAATATTTTTCCGACAACATGCTGGCTTTATCCGAGACGGCCAACAAAAAAGGAGTTGAGATTAACATTGAAATCCCTGAACGTTTGTCTGTTTACGCGGATCAGTATATGTTTGGATCCATCCTCCGTAATCTGACCTCCAATGCCGTGAAATTCACGCCAAAAGGAGGGAAAGTGACCATTTTTGCAACGTCGGCAGCAGATAATGCAGTTATGATTTCAGTAAAAGATACCGGAATTGGGATGAGCAGCGAAATGATCGGCCAGCTTTTTCAACTCGGCGAACAATGTGGACGTAAGGGTACCGAAGGTGAGCCAAGTACCGGGTTGGGGTTATTGCTCTGCAAGGACTTTATCGAAACGCACGGCGGAAAGATCTGGCTGGAGAGCATTGAAGGCGTTGGATCAACCTTTTATTTTACTATTCCCGGCAAAGCTGATTCAACAACATAAGAAACTGAAAATTCAAATATGTATTTTTGCTTTTTTTAATCATTCATATATTCGCAACAATGAGAACAATGATATCAATTACCTGGTTTGTTCTTCTTACCAGTCTGATTGGCCAGGCACAAATTAAACTTGTCGGCTCGGGTATAAATGCCGGCACAGGCCATATTGACATTTTAAAATGGCAGGCATTTGATTCTGCATCAGTGACGCCATATCCAACCATGTTTGTGGGATATTACATGTCATCTTCATTATTCGATGCATATAATAGCAACTACTATCTCACCGGCATTACACAGGATTCAAGTGCGCTGCTCGCATTTAATACGATTTCAAATGATGCCAGCCTGCATCCTTTCAGTTCTTATTCCAATATATCAGAGATTGACATGAGTACGGGGAAAATTTACACCCTAAGATCAGATTCAATTGGTTATATCAGCGTTAAAGAATACGACATCAACAATGGAACGGATAGTTTACTGGGTGTGATCAGCGAACCCGGGTTGTATGGCATCTCTATTGATGCCATCGGATTCGATTCCAACCACGGTATCATCTATTACATCGGGTACGATGGCAGTTCAAACAATTGTCTGTTCAGTATTCCAGTCAGAAATCCTGTGTTTTCCTGGGCAAAGAAAACACTTCTCACAACCGCTCCGGGCAACAACTTTTCCAGTGTGAATTATGACAATGTCAACAACATTATTTACGCTTTAAATGCCGAATTTGATTCGGCCAATAATTATACCGGCAACAAGGTGGTAGAAATTGATCCTGTAACCGGTGAGGTAATTTCAAGGGGACTGCTGGCAGGATTCCCCGGGTTTCTGGTGGGCTCCTCGTCATTCGACCAGAATTCCGGAAGCTTTTTATTGGTTGGTATTGACACCAATAATGTAGAACGGATGATCAATTTCAACACCTATACCAACACCTGGGAAACAGGATTTGTTCCCGGAAATGTTTCAGAAATTGTATGCGATAATTACGCTTTTGCACAAAGTGCTTATGGAACTGCCTCAATTACTGAAAAGTACCAACCGGATGTATCAATATTTCCCAACCCGGCAACAAGCAAATTTACATTGCATGTCACCGGATTTGAGGACACTTTTATGATGAAAATATTCAGTGTTAACGGTAAAGAGTGTTTTTCCGGGCAAATTCATCACCCGGAAACCGAAATCTCAACCGAATTCCTGTCTAAAGGCTTCTATTTTGTAGCGTTGCAGAATCAAAAGGTCCGGCAAACCCTCAAACTGATTATTCAGTGATTTTGTTAATCTCCGGTCCGGATGCGCAAACCATTGTATTCAATCCTTATCGCATGTTCACTCCTGGCGTTGTCATGTTCATCACCGGCAAAATCGTATCATAAAGCCCTGGCACAAGCGCCATTTGATGTGATTATCGTTCCTGGTATCCCTTACGATGGAAAGATCTGGTCAAACAATGTCATGAAAGACCGGGTAGTGTGGTCATGCTTTCTATATTCGAGAGGGATTGCGCGTAATATTATTTACTCCGGCAGTGCCGTTTATACACCTTACACAGAGGGTAAGATCATGGCCCTGCATTACAGCATTCTTCACTCCTGTAAGAGTTGTTTGCCAGAATACGCTCAACGCTGCTTTCAGCAACAATACAAATCGGGTTTACATAAAGCATACGCAGAATGTAAAGGAACGGTTTGTAGAAGCAGCGCTGATCATGGGCATGCATTCACAGTACCTGGATAAATTGGAGGTTGCATTTCGTTTGCTCTATGATAAACAGGTGTCAGATCGGGATATGAAGTCCATCATCACCAGGGCCTTCCTGAACAAGGAGGAGATAAAGGAACTGGCTCTGACCGGTAATATTGAGCTTTCGACCAGGAAAATTAACATGGTTGATGGAGTTGTTCAATACTATCATCAGGCATCCGAGATCGACAGCATCCGTGGCACAGGTTATGGAGTTTACAATGCCGTAGCGGGCTACTTCCAGAATACCAAACCTTTTCGCAATGATGAAGCGAAGATGAAGTCAATCGTTTTGGGTGGATTGTCTGCTCAATATTCGCAAAGGGTGTTTGACAGGCTTATAAAGTCCTAAAAAAAAGGATGAAGAAGGTTCCTGATTGTGATAAATTCACTTCGGGAATCTTCTTTTGAAGTGAAGAAAAATTGGGTTTGATCAAAAAAGGACAGAAAAATG
>JBAXFM010000312.1:0-5836 GCA_037139855.1 Bacteroidota bacterium | reverse complement strand
GGTTCCTGTTTTTCAAGGTGGATGTGAATTTCTTTTGCGCCTGTTGACTCAATGAGGGCCGCGGCATTGTGTTCTTTCACCCCGCTGCCGGGCATAATGATGATGCGGCCGGCAGATTTGGTAATCAACTCCTTAATTAACAAGGCTCCCTGAGGTGCAGTCGGTTGCTGGCCGGAGGTGAGGATGCGGTCAACACCAAGGCCGATCAGCTCTTCCATGGCCTGGAATGGATCGGCAGTCATGTCAAAGGCGCGGTGACAGGTAATCCCCATCGGGCGGGCAATACCCACCAGTATTTTCATGCGTTCCAGGTCGATGGATCCATCGGGCCGCAGGATGCCGAAAACCACGCCATCGGCGCCAAGTTCTTTTGCCATGCGGATATCTTCCTCCATGATCTCAAATTCATCCTCAGAATAGAGAAAATCTCCACCGCGCGGCCTGATCATCACAAATAGCCCGATATGAAGGTTTTTTCGCGCGAAACGGATGGTTCCGGCGCTGGGGGTGGTTCCGCCATCATGGAGGTTTTCACACAGTTCTACCCGGTCGGCGCCACCTTTTTGGGCTTCAATGGCGGAGATGGCTGAGTTTACGCAGGCTTCGAAGATCATGGTTGGCGAGTGTTGATGAAGAACCTGTTTACCTGGGTGTTAAAATCATCTTTGAATCTGATACAGGTGTCGTGGCCCGAGCCGGGTAAAATCCAAAGGGATGCTCCCGGGATGCTTTTGTAAATTTCCAGTGTGTGTTCGGTTTTAATGATATCGTGGTCGCCGCCAATAACCAGCACCGGGCAATGGATCTGCTGTAGGGACTTAAAGGGTATATTCGGCCCATCGATCATCATTTGCGTGAGTTTGATTTCATTTCTTGTTTTTGCATCCTGTTTTTGGTCATGAAGGCTGAGAACCTGTTCTTTCATAAACCTGATATCTGCTGCGGTAACGGCAGTGGTATCCGGTCGGATGTTAGCGCCGGTCACCGCGAGTTTTTTAACTTTTTCAGGATGTCTGATGGCCAGCATCAACCCGATGATGCCGCCATCACTCCACCCCACTACATACGCCGAATCAAGGTGCAGTGAATCCATCAGCGCATTGTAATCATCGGCCATCATTTCGTAGGACAATGAATCCTGTGCATCAAACGATTTACCCTGTGAACGGCTGTCGGCGGCTATCACCTGGTATGATTTTGAAAAAAAAGGGATCTGGTTAGCCATTGAAACGATGGATCCGCCATTGCCATGAATCAACAGCAACGGCTGCCCACTTCCATAAACCTCGTAATGCATTTCAAAACCTCTGACATGGATATACTTTTCGATTTCATCGTTTCTGCCATAATTAATCGTAGATCCCTTTTCTGAGCTTGCCTGAGATAATACTGAAAGAGGCTGGCTTATCAAAAAAACCAGGAAAACCGGCAGGAGAAAATATTTCATAAGGAAGTGGTTAGTCCGCAAATTTACAAAAACCTGACAGTGTCTGTAAGACCTGTCAGTGTTTTTTTGTTGCGATTAAACCGACCTGTCAGTATTCCACTTTCACAATTATATCGTAATTTTGTAAAAATCCGAATATGCTTAAACCGCTGGTATCTTTTGACTGGGCTGTGAAACGCCTTTTACGAAACAAGGCTAATTTCGGCATTCTCGAAGGTTTTCTGAGCGAACTGCTTCGCCAGGACATCAAAATTGACCGCATCCTGGAAAGTGAAAGCAACCAGGAAAACGAAGCGGACAAATTCAACCGGGTAGACATCCTGGCCGAGGATTCCCAAAAGCAGCTGATCATCATCGAATTGCAAAACAACCGCGAGCTTGACTATTTTCAGCGGATGCTTTACGGAGTTTCAAAAGCTGTTACTGAATATATCAACCTGGGAGAGGAATATCTGAAGGTCAGAAAGGTTTACTCGATCAATATCGTCTATTTTGATCTGGGACAGGGCACGGATTATATTTATCACGGAATTACACATTTTACCGGCCTCCACAACCATGAGGAACTGATACTGAGCGCCAAACAATGCCAATTGTTTTTAAAGGCTGTTTCAGGAGAATTATTTCCGGAATATTATGTGATCAAAGTAAACCAGTTTGATGATATTGCCAAAGACACACTGGATGAATGGATATTTTACCTGAAGAACGGGGAAGTGAAGGAAGGCAGCCATGCCAGAGGATTGGCAGAAGTCAGGACAAAATTGAAAACAGACCGTTTGAGCAAATCAGACAAGGCTGTTTACCTTCGCCATCTCGACAACCTGAGTCATCAGAAAAGCGTGTTTTTCACTGCAAAATACGAGGGGTATTATGATGGTAAGGCCGATGGTCAAGCAGAAGGTAAAGCAGAAGGTAAAGCAGAAGGCCTTCTTTTCGTTGCAAGGCAGATGAAGCAATCCGGCGAATCCATTGAGAAAATCATGAATTTCACCGGGTTGACAAAAGAACAGGTAGCGGAAATACAGCCCTGATTTTTACTTGTATGGGTGTTTATCTCAATAAGTCTGCGAACAGTTGGAACAAATATCAATGGCTTTCCGGTTTAGCAAAATCTTCTTTCTGAATTCACTGGTAGGTTTTCCCCGCCAGATCTCCTTAAAACTATTTTGTGAAAGATCGCCAATCACATGCATTGCATCCTTGTCGAAACAACAGGGAACGACTTTCCCATCCCAGGTGATAACACAGGAGCTCCACATACGGAAGCAAGCGTTGGGGAGAGGGTTTTTGGGGATGAACTGGTGAGCGAGTGGATGAGTGGACGGGTGGGCAGGTGGACGGGCAGGCAGGCGGACGTACCTTGAATATTTTGGATTTTCCGGCATCAGCGGATTTCCATCTTTATAGTCATTGAACTGGGCAGTTTTGAATTCAAGTTTGTCAACGCCCAGATTCCCTGCAAGTTTCCTCATTTCGTCCAGCTGATCTTCATTGGATCTGAGCACCAGGCATTGCAGCACAATTTCCGGGGTTCGTTTTTTTAATCTTTTCTTTTCGCTCACCAGCAAACGGATTCCGGCGATAACTTTTTCGAAATCACCACCCTGCCGATAAGCTTCATAGCTTTCCTGGTTTGCGCCATCGAGTGAAATAATGACCCTGTTCAACCCCGATTGAATAGTTTGGTTAACAGATGCTTCATCCAGAAAATGACCATTGGTGGAGGTGGCGACAAATATTTTTTTTGACCTGGCGTATTTGATAAAACCAAAGAAATGATTGCTCATATAGGGCTCTCCCTGGAAGTAAAGGGTGAGCCATGAGAGTTGTGGCAACATCTGGTTAATAATGGATTCAAACATCACTGGTTGCATGATGCCTCTTGCCCGGGTGAGTTCTCTCAATCCGGCAGGACATTCGGGACAGTGCAGGTTACAGCTGTTGTTGGGTTCTATGCTTACTGCCAGAGGGGGTCCCCAATGTATAACGCGTTTTGTTACCCTGGAAATCAGGTAGCTGACGGTAATCAGAAACAAGTTAACGATACGCCTCAGCAGAAGGATCATGACCGGGAATCATCGATAACTTCCTTTATCTTATCATGTTTCTTTTTCTTTCGTTTTGACAAGAAAGATTTACCAATGGCAAATGCGTTGGCTAACATTGTTGATCGGGTAGTCATATCGTTGATCATGGTACCGGCAAGGTTTTTAAACGTGAATGCCTGGATAATATCCCGGTATGAGCTATGAATGGTTGTCTCCGTTTTCATGATTTCAATCCGCAGCCGTTGTTTTTCCATGCTGAGATCCTGCATTGATTTGATCTTATCCGGATTAACCATATAACGTTTACTCGTTTTCATCTTTGTCCTCCATCAGAATTTTAGTTAAATGTGAAACCAGTGGATTGATGAAAAACTGATGCCTTTTAACATATATCAGCAAACCACCGAGGACATAAACAGCGGTGACAATGAGCGCACCCAGCCAGGCGGGACCAATTTCCTCGAACCAGAAGACAAAGGCCATGGAGAGAAATAACAATAAAAACATAGCCAGGATAAAGAAAATGACTGCAATCAGGAAAAATGAGACAAGCTTTGCAATCTTCTCGGTAAGGATCAACTTGGCAAGATCGATCCGAAGGTTGATATAATCTTTGACATTTTCCGTCAGCAACGAAAAATTGTCAGCAATTTTTCCCGGTTCCATTATTTTCCCTCCTTAACGTTCGCAGTAGGCTCTTCAACAGGAAAGTCAAAATTCTCCTCAGCGCCAAAGGCGGTTTTAAAAGCATTGAGCTTCTCCGACAGGTCATCCTGCATCAGGTCGGCAATTCCCATGATGCGTTTTTTGAGCCGCTTACGTGTTTTCGAACCCTTTGCCGGAGCGATGAGCATGCCTATACCAATGCCGGCAGCCACTCCAACAAGGGCAGCCAGCAATACTTTTGAGCCTGAATTAGCCATTTTTACGATTCTTTTAGTCGTTTAACAATACGGTAAAGTTAACGCTTTTACAACATATGACGAACAATTCTGAAATTACTGAGAAATTCATGCGCGATAATTTTCACAAAGCCATAAACAGGCACTGCCACGATCATTCCGGCAATTCCGCCAAAACTGGCGGCAGCAATCACCACCAGGAAAATTTCAACCGGATGTGCTTTAACGCTTTTTCCCTGGATCAGGGGGGCAAAAACATTGTTATCGATGGTTTGTACCACGAACATGGCAGCCACGATCCGCAGGGCCATGGGCAGGATCATGGCATATTCGCCGGCGCTGATAACGCCGGTTACGCCAAGAATGACTCCCATAAGCATGGAGATGATTCCGCCGAGATAGGGTACAATGATGATGATGCCGGTAAAAAAACCAATCACCAATGGGTTTGGTACCCCCACAATATAAAGAGCCAGTGAATAGGTGATTATGTTTGCAATGATCTGAATGATAAGACCGATGAAATATCGCGATAGCAGGTCTTTGCTCTTAAACATCACATTTTTTATCTGTTCTTCATGTTTTTCCGGGGTGATCAACAGGATAAATCTTGGAAGCATTTTATGATCCTGCATGAAGAAGAAGGAGAGAAAAAGAATGGAAAACAGGTTAAAGAAAAAAGTTCCGGTAAAGGAAATAATAGAGGAAAGTACATTGGAGAACATGCCGAAATCAATGATTTTCAGAATAGCCTGTTTAGCTACAGATTCAATGGTTGCCCCGCGCGGCAATATGCCATAATGGATCAGGGTGTGCTGAAAACCTTCCACATCCTTTTGATAATAGGCTACGAACTGCTTACCATCGATGTTGCTTATAAGTGTTGCTTCATTGACAATCAGTGGAATAAATAAACTGAACATGCCAAAAAACAAAAGCAACATGAGCACCAGGGTGATCGAAACGCTCAGCACATGCGGAAAGGCAATCCGTCCGATTTTTATTTTATCCAGTATTTCAACCAGCGGGGCTCCGATAATCGATATGACCCCTGCCACAATAATAAAAATGACGATGTTTGAAAAATACCAAACCAGGAACCCGATTGCCCCGGCAACCAGGATCAGGAAGAACAGTTTATTTTTCTGGTAAAGTTCACGCATGGATGTAGTTTTATGCTACAAACTTACATAATAATTATTTTCAAACGATCAAACATTTTTGAACGACACCACCGTAATCCCCGCACCGCCTCCTTCAAGTGGGGCATCTTTGGCTGATTTAACCTCCTTTTGGGAGCGGAGGTAATCACGTGTGATTTGCCGTAAAACACCGTTTCCTTTGCCATGCAATATCTGCACTTCGGAGATGGAGCACAATATGGCATCGTCGATGTAACGTTGCAACAGCGCCTGGGCTTCATCCACCCGTTTGCC
>JBAXFM010000311.1:0-5952 GCA_037139855.1 Bacteroidota bacterium | reverse complement strand
TTAATTAAACCTGAGAAATCATATTTAAAATCTTCTGATTACCGACTTGTCTGGCAGCCGCTATTATAGAAGCACCTGATTTAGTTACTGCAATGGTCTTTGCCTTATTCCTGATTAACAGTTCAACCATTCTTACATTCTCATCTAATATTGCAAAGAGAAGTGGAACCTGACCCTCAGGATCAGGCAAATTAATGTTTGCACCTGCATCAGCAAGAACTGTGGCCGCATCATAATGGTTTCCCTGGACTGCAAGATGAAAAGCAGAACATCCATTGCCTGCTATCACATCAATGGATGCACCTTTCTTTATCAGCAATTTTATTGCTTCTGTCATACCAGAATCTGCTGCTAAATGAAGGGCATTTCCTCCTTTATTGTTTTTACAATGGATATCTGCACCTTTTTCCAAAAGAAGGTTAACAATAGTATTATTTTCCATGCTGACGGCACGTATCAAGGGCGTTTCATCATCATCCCGTCTGGCATTGATATCAGCTCCATTTTCAAGTAAGACTTTAACTATCTCCGTAAACCCTTTTTCAATGGCGATATGAAGGGGCATCGAGTTCTTATCTCCGCCAGGTTTAATCTTTGCATCATGTTCCAGCAGAAGTTTTACAATTTCGAGGAGACCGAACTGTGCAGCCAGATGTAAGGCTGTCGTGCCGGATTTTAATTCATCATTGGGATCTGCCTTGTTGTCAAGCAAGAACCTGATGATGTTGGTAAATTGATTTTCAATTGAGGTCAATAATGCAGTCGTGCCATCAATTACATGAAGATCTGTCTTTGCACCTCGTTCAAGTAAAAGTTTTACAATGTCAAAATAACCATGCTGGGCAGCCAGAATTAATGGGGTAAAACCTGCTTCTGTTTGAATATTGATATCAACATCAAATGAAAGTAATTGCCTGACCATTTGCAGATTCCCATTTCCAGCGGCAATAAGCAGTGGAGTGTAAAACTTATCAGGGACTTCTTCCTTAATACTTTCCCTTCGTTTGTTTTTATCATATTTATAATAAACGAAGTTTCTGGACTTCCCTGATGGTGTATTTGGATTAGCACCCGAATCCAGCATGCTGTGAAAGAGTTCCAGATCATTCATTAAAATTGCCAGGCTCAGTGCCGGCTCATTTTCCTTATTAACAACATTTACATCAGCGCCGGCTTTTACAAGTATTTTTGCAATGTCAGCATTTTCCAATTCCAGGGCAAGTATCAGTATTGCCTGGCCATTTTTGTCATGAATATTCGGATTAGTCCCCTTCAAGATCAGTTTACTGCATTTTTCAGCGTCACCTGACTTTATAGCCTTGATCAGTGAAGCATTATTATTGAAGAAAATCATCTTTAGATATTTTAATTGACAGTGCTCTGATTTATATTTTGTTATTGTAAATTTACATTACAAATAAGAAAATGTCAATATAAAATAGAAAAAATCTGAAATTTACTCCTATTACAAACGCTAAAATCAAACATGATACACCCGTAAGGAAAAACGGCTATTCATTGGTAGTCTATTTAAAATGATGGTTTGTCTAAATCCAATCTGATAATCACAAAGATAGTGAATCTCTAAGAATCTTCATATCCTGTTTTTTTGTGCCACAACCACCATAATATCAAATGTGTTCAATGAAATATGCATTTTTTCAGGAATGGCATTATAGATTTTTTGAATGATGGCCGGGCTTTTTTCCCGGTGTAACATGAACAGGGAGTAGAAAATTTGCTTTATGCTTCTGGCCACAGCAGGGTAGGAAATTTCAGTGATCCGGAACCCGTTTGCTTCGAGAAGTTTTGTAATCGATTTTTTATTAAAGTAATGAAGGTGAATGGGAGGAGAGATCATACGCCATTTCCTCCCTTGCAACTTAGGCAGTAACGCGCCAATGTCGCCGGTGGTAATCACCATATATCCGCCGGGGGATATTTCTTTTGATATTTTCTCAACAACCGTCATCGGGTTTCTCAGATGCTCAATGACATCCCACATAAAAACGGTGTCGAAGGTGAATGCGTTTTGAAATGACTGGAGGTAATCCCCGCAAAAAACATTCAACTTAAGGGTTGTTTTTGCATATTCAGTGGCATCAGATGATATGTCGATGCCGGTATAATCAGCCTTCCACCCTTTGGTGACCAGTTCCCCAAAGAAGCCATAGGCACAGCCAATCTCGAAAATTTTCTTCAACTTCTCCGGCGGAATGATCTTCTCAACGGCAGCCATTCGTTTCCTGAAATTCTGCTGATGTTCTTCTTTATCCCTTGCATAGTCATCATAGGCATCTCCCTTGAAGTATTTTTCAGAATAGATGGCCATCAAATCCTTGTGTTCGATTTCGAGGTTGGCTGTAACAAATCCACAATCCAAACAATGAATCAACAATTCATCATAGATCATTTTTTGATTCTGCCCTCCGCAAATGATGCAATTTTTCATGATTTGATTTCTTTGAAAAGAAAGTTTATTTTCCGGGATTCATCTCCCTGGCAGGAACTCCAACCATGGTCAACCCATCTGAAACATCCCTGGTAACAACTGCCCCTGCTCCAACCATGATTTGGTTACCAAGTTTTTTCTCCGGAAGGATCGTTGAATTGGCGCCAATATAGCAACTTCTTCCTATTTGAACATACCCGAGCACCACGGCATTGGGAGCAACCGTGGTGAAATCATCAACAATGGCATCATGCATGATGTTGCATAGGGAATTCAGTTTCACAAATTTGCCAATGGTGGCATTGGCAGAAACATTCACGCCATGCTGGATTACCGCCAAAGGGTCAATCCTTGCTGTTCCTGATATCTGTGATGTGGGTGAAATTAATCCCTCAAAGGTGTATCCCGCTTCCTGATACAGCCAAAAAAGTTTTTCTCTCAGGGAAGGTTTATCCGGAGAAAGAATCACCGGAAACTTTTTATACTGTTGTGCGTTGGCGATTGCATCTGCGTCGGTACCCAATATCCTGTAATTCATGTACTCCCCGGTTCGTTCATTGTCGAAAATACCTGCTATCCGCACATTGCATTGCTCGCACAATTCGATCATTTCATGAAATCCGCCTACCAATATAACCGCTTTCTCTGTTATCATTTAAGGTTCCTTTATTATTGACAATCATGATTCATTTATACCTGACTGTTCCTCCACAACATATAGTGGCCTGTTCTTCGTTTGTAAAAAAATCTTACCAATATACTGGCCGATAATTCCAATCGCAAACAACTGCATCCCGCCCAGCAGGGTGATCAGCGCGATAATCGTAGGCCAGCCCAGAACTGCTATGCCTGTGAACAAGCGCTGAAAAACAACGATGATAAAATAGATAAAACTGATCAGTGAAATGATCAAACCCAGCATTGAAACATATTCAATTGGTTTTGTTGAGAATGACAGCAGCGACGTAAAGGCGAACCTGAGCTGACGCGAGATCGGATACTGTGTTTTTCCGGAAAACCGCCTGCCTGAAGCAACCAGAACCTTTTCTGTCGGGAGATTAAGCGATCCCATGATGAAGGTAAGGCTGGGTTCAATTTCCCGGTATTTTAACACCTCATCAATGGTTTTTCTCGAAATGATCCTGAACATGCTGGTATTGTAATCCATTTTCACATCCGATAAATTTGAAAAAATATGGAGAAAAGTCCTGGAGACAAAATTTCGGAAAGCTGATTCATTTTTCGTCTCCTTCAGCCCGTAAACAATGTCGTATCCCAACTTGATTTTATCGTATAACAATGGAATATCCTCGGGTTCGTCCTGGAGGTCGCCATCCATGATCACGGCATACTTGCCCGACGAAGCTTGCAACCCGGCAACAACGGCCACATGTTGTCCGTTTGAACGTGAAAGTTTGATATACCTGACTCTGCTGTCTGACTGATGCTGTACTTTCAGCACATTAACCGTATCGTCTTTGTTGAGATCTGTAACAAAAATGATCTCAAATGTTAATTCCATGGCATTTAACGTTGTTTTCAAACGCCCACACAAAACGGGGATATTCGACGCTTCATCCCTTACCGGAATGATAACGGATAAATCTGTGACCATCTTCAATTTGTTATTTCATTTACATTATTCTTCAACGCATTTTTCAATGTGTCACAGATATACCTGACCGAATCATGGCTCAACTTTCCGTACATTGGCAAGGTTATTTCATTATCCGCCACATATTCAGTTTTGGGGAGGGACCATGGGGGATTGTTATAGATTGAAAACCGATGGACCGCCGGATAATGAATGCTCGTCTGAATTCCGGCAGCATGAATCCTGTTTCTGACCTCATCACGTTTTTCGGCAGTAGAGCCGGCAAGGATTACCGGAAAAATATAGTTTGAATTAAATTCCGTGTGACTGGTAAAAGGGATGATGATTCCTTTTTCATCCTTTAAAAGTTCAACATAAAGGTTTCTGATCTCCTGTCTCCTAACGAGATCATCCTTTAGTTTTAAAAGTTGAACAATTCCAATGGAGGCTCTTATGTCGTCCATTCGTGAATTATAACCCAGTGCAACTACATCATAGGTCGTTGCATGCCCGATTGAACGCTGGTACGACATTGCTGTCATGCCATGCGACCGCAAAAGTTTGACTCTTGCCGCCAGGTCATCATCGTTGGTAATAATCATGCCCCCTTCACCCGTACTGAGGTTTTTATTCGTAAAGAAGCTGAAACATCCGATATCTCCCAGGGTTCCAAGTTTCTTCCCATGATATTCCGACAACGGACCATGGCAGGCATCCTCAATTACCTTCAAATTATGCTGTTTTGCAATGGATAAAATCGCATCCATATCACTGGGATACCCGGCAAAATGCATCACAATGATCGCCCTGGTATTCGGGGTTATTCGCTTTTCAATTTCCTCAGGACTTATGGTCAGATCATGTGGTCCGCAAATGTCAGCAAACACAGGGGTAGCCCCAACGTACCTGATTGCATTGACGGTGGCGACAAAGGTCATTGACGGACAAATAACTTCATCCAGTGGTTTCAATCCCAAGACATTAAATGCGAGATGTAACGAACTGGTACAGTTTGAAGTGGTCATCGAATGTTTTACGCCAAGCATCGAGGAAAACAAATTCTCAAACTCCTCGCATTTCGGACCTGTTGAAATCCATTTTGAACGGAGAACATCTACGACCGCTTTTTCCTCCCTTTCATCAAAGTTCAGGTCAAATAATGGAATCGAATAGTTCATTTTTATAATTGTATTTGTGTTCAGATATAATGTTGCTGAAAATTTATCCTCCCATGTAATTATTTATAGATAAAAGATCTGGCTTTCGGAATTGACTAAATCCGAAATTCTGATCGTTCTGATATCGACTGATGGTAATTCCATGGTAAAGATGGTTGCCGCTTTAAACGGCTGCGTGTTATAGATGGAAAATTCAACATAATTCCCCGGATTGATTACATCGTTAATATGGTTGATTTTTATCTTCTCTTTCTCCGTTGCCGAGGCATTTACTCTTTTGAATGAAACTGAAAAGTATTTACATGTTGAGTAATATACAACTATCATTTTATTTGAAATATTGCTGATCAATGAATCATTGGTACCGGGATTTTCCAGTTGAGCCAGCACGAGCAGGGCGTTGTCTGATTTGACCGCCTGCCTGTATATTACCCGGTAGCCTGGCTCCGCTGATGCTTTAATAGATTTCAGAAATGCTTTATCATCCCGGATCATGGATTGATTGATCCCTGATTTGCACAGGATATAATACATCCACTGGAACCCCTGTTCAGTTATTCCGCCTGCCATATAATTATAGTTATTCCAAAGCTGGGCTGAATAAATATTTGATTTTGGAGGTATGTTCTTAAAGGCGTCTGATTGGATCATTTCATCAACGGCGCGCATTCTTATATTGGCCTGATGAACATCACGGGTAACATAATAATTCGAAAAATCAGTTAAAA
>JBAXFM010000310.1:0-5954 GCA_037139855.1 Bacteroidota bacterium | reverse complement strand
TAAACCTGTTGAGCGAGGACAAAGACAAAGCAACCATTGAGTTTGCCGTTTCGGATACCGGGATAGGAATTCCGGAAAATAAAATAGAAAGTATATTCGACAACTTTCAACAGGCTACCAGCGGTACCTCCAGGTTGTACGGAGGAACCGGGTTGGGTTTGGCCATCGTCAAACAATTGGTGGAACCACAGGGAGGCAGTATCCGAGTGAAAAGTAAAATTGATGAAGGCTCCACGATCAGTTTCATTTTAAGTTTTCTTAAAACGAATGAAGACGCCGAAGCAGTCATAGAAACAGTGGAATTAGACACAGAAATTAAAAACATCAAAGTGCTGGTGGTTGAAGACATTCCGCTCAACCAATTGCTGATGAAAACATTGCTTGATGATTTTGGATTCGAACGTGATATTGCCTCAAACGGGAAAATTGCCATTGAAAAACTACAAACCAAATCATTCGATGTTATTTTGATGGACCTGCAGATGCCAGAAATGAATGGGTTTGAGGCAACGGAATACATCCGCACCAATCTTAATTCGAAAATTCCGATCATTGCGTTGACTGCGGATGTGACCACTGTTGATCTGGCAAAATGCAAAGCGGTAGGTATGAATGATTATATCGCAAAACCGGTTGACGAAAGATTGTTATACAGCAAAATAATAGGGCTGGTAAAAAAACCAGGCCTAGGCAAGGAAGACACAGAATACGGGATTAAAAACAACGACAACAAAAAAACAAGGTGCATCGACCTCGATTATTTACTGCACCGTACAAAATCAAATCCCAAACTGATGATGGAAATGATTTCACTTTATCTGGAACAAACCCCGCCACTCATCAGCGCAATGAAAAAAGGTTTACAAAATAAGGATTGGAATGCATTGCATGCAGCCGTTCATAAAATGATTCCATCCTTCTCTATTGTGGGAATCAACATCGATTTTGAGAACATGGCCAAAAAGGTCCAGGAATATGCAGGGGTGCAGAAACAGGAGGAAGGTATTACCGACATGGTGCATAAGATTGGAGATGTATGTACTCAAGCGTGTAAGGAATTAGAAGAAGAGTTCAACCGTATTCAATTTGCCAACAAATGAAAATCGAAAATAAAATAAAACTTTTTCTGGTAGATGACGATGCCGTGTTTTTAAAATTGCTGGAAATCGATTTCATGCAGCACGCTGATTTTGCCATCGAAACCTATGCAACCGGCGAACTTTGCCTTGCAGGTCTGTCACACGACCCGGATGTGATTATTCTGGATTATTTTCTCGACGGAATTGACAAAAAGGCGATGAACGGGATTGAAACCCTGGATAAAATAAAAGCCTACAGTCCCGATATCCCCGTGGTCATGCTGTCATCGCAGGATAAAATAGAAGTAGCCATTGATTGCATGCACCACCGGGCTTTTGATTATGTGGTAAAAAGTGAAACCGCTTTCGTGCGGTTACAAAAAATCATCACCACCATATTCCGGTACAAAAAAATGGAGAAGGAATTGAATTGGTACATGGAGAGGATGTAATATTTATGATGAAAGGATTAACTGCCTCCCAGGCCAGGGAAAAGCTACGCAAAGAAGGTTATAACACGCTGCCTTCGTCAAAACCCAAAAACTATTTTTCCATCGCACTGGGCGTTGTCAAAGAGCCAATGTTCATTCTGTTGGTGGCCTGCGGCACCTTGTATATGGTCATGGGCGACCTGCAATCAGGTTTGATGTTGATGGGGTTTGTGTTTGTCATCATGGGCATTGAATTTTTTCAGGAGAAGAAAACTGAAAAAGCCCTCAGCGCATTAAAAGATATGGCAAGTCCCAGGGCATTGGTGATCAGGGATGGTGTGGAAATCAGAATTGCCGGGTTCGAAGTTGTTACCGAAGATATTATTGTGCTTCAGGAAGGCGACCGGGTTCCGGCAGATGCAACCGTGCTGGAATCTACAAACTTGCTGGCCGATGAATCATTGTTAACCGGGGAATCAGTGCCTGTGCGGAAAAATGAATGGGATGGTGTGGAAAAGATCACCCAACCCGGCGGCGATGATCTGCCTTTCGTTTATTCCGGGTCGATGATTGTTCAGGGAAACGGTATTGCCAGGGTAACCAGCACAGGAATCCATACTGAAATCGGAAAAATTGGCAAAGCGCTCGAAGGAGTAACGGAGGAACCCACCAGGCTCAAGCAGGAAATGGGATCGTTGGTTAAAAAACTTACGATTATAGCCGCGGTACTCTGCCTGCTGGTTATCATCGGATACACCCTGACCCGTGGAAATCTGCTGAACGGATTCCTGGCAGGCATCACCCTTGCCATGGCTGTATTGCCGGAAGAGTTTCCGGTGATTCTCACCGTTTTCATGGCGCTTGGAGCCTGGCGAATGTCAAAGGTAAAAGTTCTGACCCGAAAACCATCGGCCATTGAAACACTTGGCTCAGCCACTGTATTGTGTACAGATAAAACCGGCACGCTTACCCAAAATAAAATGACCGTGTCAAGGCTCTTCAACGGAATAGATTTCCTGACTATTGAAAAATCAGGCGAATTCGATTCAGCGTTTCATGAAATCATTGAATATGGGATACTTTCCAGTCAAACGAATCCCTTTGATCCGATGGAACAAGCCATCACCTCCATGGGCGATTTACACCTGAAAGGGACCGAACATATCCACAAAAACTGGGAGATGATCAAAGAATACCCGCTGTCGAAAGAACTGCTGGCCATGTCGCGGGTTTTTTCATCAAAGGGCACCCATGAGAAAATCATTGCCACCAAGGGTGCTCCCGAAGCCATTTTTGATCTTTGTCATTTAGGGGAGGAACAGAAAAAATTATTGCTATTGGCTGTTGAAGAATTGGCCGTTGGCGGCCTGAGGGTTATCGGAGTAGCAAAAGCAACAATTACCACCAAAGGTTTACCTGAAATTCAGCACGATTTTTCGTTCGATTTTATTGGTTTAATCGGACTGTCAGACCCCATACGCAAAAATGTTAAAAATGCCGTAAAAGAATGTTACAAAGCAGGCATCAGGGTCATCATGATCACAGGCGATTATCCGGTAACAGCCAGACATATCGCCATGGAAATAGGTCTTGAAAATCCCGACCGGTGCATTACCGGCCAGGAATTGCAATCAATGACAGAGCGCGAATTGTGCAAAGAGATAAAGGATATCAACGTTTTTGCCCGGGTAGTGCCTGAACAAAAGCTTAAAATCGTCAACGCGTTAAAGAAAAACAAGGAAATTGTGGCCATGACCGGGGATGGCATCAACGATGCTCCGGCGCTGAAATCGGCCAACATTGGCATCGCCATGGGAAAGAATGGAACAGATGTGGCCAGGGAAGCGTCGTCATTGGTGCTTATGGACGATAACTTTTTATCGATTGTAAAAGCCATCAAGATGGGTCGGCGCATTTTTGACAATTTGCAGAAAGCGTTCGGTTATACCTTTGCCATCCATGTGCCCATCGCCGGATTGTCATTAATCCCCATTTTGCTTGGGAGTTTCCCCATCATCTTGTGGCCGGTGCATATTGTTTTCCTCGAATTGATCATCGACCCGGCCTGTTCGATCATATTTGAAGCCGAAAAAGAAGAGAAAAATATCATGAGCCGGCCGCCCCGAAGTATGGATGAACCGTTTTTCGGACGTAAAAAAATCTTGTTCAGCTGTCTGCAGGGAGTGGGAATCCTGCTTTTCACCCTGGCAGTTTATTTTACCGGTCTCCACCTTGGATATGTAGCCCAGGAAGTGCGGGCAATGACATTTATCACCTTGATCGTTTCAAACATCGCGGTTATTCTAACAAACCGTTCATGGAGCGAAAACATCTTCAAAATTATTGCCACGCCCAACAAAGCAGTTTTATGGGTCGTTGGCGGGGCAATTTTTTTCCTCGTTATGATTCTGAATATTCCTTTTTTCCTGGATCTGTTCCAGTTTCAAAAACTCACCTTAATCAATACAGTCATATGTTGTGCTGCCGGATTATCAACCATCATCTGGTTCGAAATCTATAAAATGGTTAAACTAAGAATACATCCGTGATTTATGGTTAAATTTGTATTGATAAAAAGTGTGTAACCTCATTAAAAAGCTTCAACAGTGAACCCCAGAACCACTAAATCAGAGGTGCCACCCAAAAAAAAGACTGTTGCGAACCATCCCGGCAGGTTTCCCATTGTCGCCATCGGTGCATCGGCCGGAGGCCTGGAAGCACTGGAGCAATTTTTGAGTAATGTACCGTCAACAAGTGGCATGGCGTACATTGTGATCCAGCACCTCGATCCTACTCACAAAGGCATTTTGCCGGAATTGCTTCAACGGGTCACCAAACTGAAGGTTTTCCAGGTCAGGGACCGGATGTCTGTTAAGCCGGATTCTGTTTACGTTATTCCGCCAAACACCACCATGTCAATCCTCAAAGGGGTTCTCCATTTATTTGAACCGATAGAAGCGAGGGGATTGCGACTTCCGATTGATTTTTTTCTTCGTTCACTGGCCAATGACCATCATGAGCTTGCCATTGGTGTCATCCTTTCAGGGATGGGTTCCGATGGAAGTGCCGGCATTCGCTCTATCAAAGAAAACAATGGAATAGTGATGGTCCAGGACCCCGGTACTGCAAAATATGACAGCATGCCCCGAAATGCCATTGATTCAGTACTTGTTGATATCGTGGGCCCTGCAAACGAATTGCCAACAAAACTTTACGCTTTCCTTCAGCATATCCCGGTTGTAAAATCAAATCTGGATATTGAAATAAAAGATCAGAGTTCCCTCGAAAAAGTGATCATCCTGTTGCGGACATACACCGGCAATGACTTTTCATTGTATAAAAAAAACACGGTCTATCGCCGGATCGAACGCCGGATGAGTGTGTATAAACTTGATAAAATTTCTTCTTATGTTCATTTTTTACAGGAAAATCCGAAGGAGTTGGATATTCTTTTCAAAGAACTTCTAATCGGGGTAACCAATTTTTTTCGGGACAGCCAGGTATGGGATAAACTTAAAGCAACTGTTTTACCTGATATGCTTGGCTCACTGAAAGATGGTTCGGTTTTACGCGCATGGGTACCAGGTTGTTCTACAGGGGAAGAGGCATATTCATTGGCCATTGTATTTAAAGAAGCGCTGGAAAAAACAAATCCGCACGGAGGCTTTTCCTTGCAGATTTTTGCAACCGATCTCGATACCGAAGCAATTGAAACAGCCAGAAAAGGGCAGTTTCCGGCAAATATTGTAGCTGATGTTTCACCAAGTCGTTTGAATCGTTTTTTTACAGCTACCGATGACGGCTATCACGTCAATTCGGAGATAAGGGAGATGATTATTTTTGCTCAACACAACATCATCATGCACCCTCCATTTACCAAACTCGATTTCATCACCTGTCGCAACCTGCTTATATACATGGATCCGGTGTTGCAAAATAAACTGATCGGCCTGTTCTACTACAGTTTGAATACTGAGGGGACCCTGCTGCTGGGCAGTGCCGAAACACTGGGTGCTCAAAGTAATCTATTTTCGTCATCTGATTCCAAATTAAAAATTTATAAACGATCAACAGTTCCAGCCCTGTTACCTGAATTATTCGATTTTCCTTCCTCCTTTTCCCAAACCAAATTACACGACGCTTCAAAGCCACCATCTCCTGTGGCAAACCCTAACATTCAAACACTTGCCGACCAGCTCCTGCTACAAAGTTTTTCGCCTGCCGGGGTTCTGGTAAACGAAGCTGGTGATATAATTTATTTTAGCGGTCGCACGGGAAAATACCTGGAACCGGCAGTTGGAAAAGCAAACCTGAATATTTATGCAATGTTGCGCGAAGGATTGCGCCATGAGTTTCCTGCAGCCTTCCACAAAGCCATCGTAAAAAAGGAATCGGTGATTTTGCGCAATCTCAAAACAGGCAACAAGGGGGAAGGTCAAACCTT
>JBAXFM010000309.1:0-5959 GCA_037139855.1 Bacteroidota bacterium | reverse complement strand
AGTTCAAGCAACGGCCGCGAATCACATAGCAAACGTTTAGGCGTTAAAATTTATGGTGGTCAGTATGCTAAACCAGGCTCCATCATCCTCCGTCAGCGCGGAACAGTACACAACCCCGGTCTGAATGTCGGTATCGGTAAGGATCATACGCTCTATGCCCTGATTGAAGGAATTGTTGAATTCAGGAAAAAGCGCAGCGACCGTTCATATGTTTCGATCGTTCCGATGGAAGAAACTGTGAACTAAGGTATTACAACACATCTTTTTGTGTGTATTGAACCTTCCAGGTTTTTGAAACCTGGAAGGTTTTTTTATTAAATGATGGATTTTTCGTTAATTTTGTTCTGTAAACAATTGTTTTTATGCTCTCTTTGAATTTTATCCGTGAACATACGCAAGAGGTAATTGACCGCCTGGCCATAAAAAACTTCAATGGCAGTGAAACCATCGTCCGGATTGTTGAACTTGACAACCAGCGCCGTGAAACGCAGAAGAAACTCGACGACATCCAGGCTCAGAGCAACAGCCTGGCCAAAGAGATCGGGGTACTTTTTCAATCGGGCAAGGTTGCTGAGGCTAACCAGCTGAAAGAAAAAACAGGCGATTTGAAAAACCTGGGCAAGGATTATGATCTGTCGCTTGAAACCATTAAGAAAGAGTTGGATGATATCCTGGTTCGGGTGCCCAATCTCCCCCACCCTTCTGTTCCTGCCGGAAAAACCCCCGAAGACAACCTGGTTGTTTTGCAGGAAGGCGAAGCCTTTACAGCTGCCGCAACAGCCGT
The DNA here is from genome assembly GCA_037139855.1 of Bacteroidota bacterium. Taxonomy (GTDB): domain Bacteria; phylum Bacteroidota; class Bacteroidia; order Bacteroidales; family FEN-979; genus CAIVAT01. The sequence continues at coordinate 5,175 of JBAXFM010000309.1, read as the reverse complement.
TCCCCATTGGGACCTTACCACCCAATATGATCTGATCGATTTCATCACCGGGAATAAAATTACCGGCGCCGGGTTCCCCTTGTACAAAGGGAAGGGAGCCAGGTTGCAGCGTGCACTCATTAACTTCTTCCTTGATGAAGCAATGAAGGCAGGATACACGGAGGTTCAGCCACCCTACATGGTCAATGCCGCATCAGCCTATGCTACGGGGCAGTTACCCGACAAAGACGCACAGATGTATCATGTTGGACTTGATGATCTTTATCTCATTCCCACGGCCGAAGTTCCGGTAACCAACATTTACCGCGACACCATTTTAAAAAGCCAGGAACTTCCTGTGAAAAACGTAGCCTATTCGGCATGTTTCCGCCGCGAAGCTGGTTCCTATGGAAAAGATGTTCGCGGATTGAACCGTTTGCACCAGTTTGACAAAGTGGAGATCGTGCAAATCGCCCATCCTGATCAATCATATGAAATCCTTGAAGAAATGCGCAACTATGTGACAGGTTTGCTGCGTAAACTCGAACTCCCCTTTCGGGTCCTTAAACTTTGCGGTGGCGACATGAGTTTTACTTCAGCGCTTACTTACGACATGGAAGTTTGGTCATCGGCACAGGCAAGGTGGCTCGAGGTGAGTTCCATTTCCAATTTTGAAACCTTTCAGGCGAACCGGCTTAAACTCAGGTTTAAAGACGAAACCGGTAAAATGCAAACCGCCCATACACTCAATGGCAGCGCCCTGGCGTTACCCCGCATCGTTGCTGCTTTACTTGAAAACAATCAGACACCCGATGGGATCAACATTCCAAAGGCGTTGGTGCCGTACACGGGGTTTGAGAAGATTTCTTGACGAAGGACGTTGAGAAATGTGGGTTTCAGATGAGGTGGGTTTCCAGCATTTTTCGCAGCGCTTCCCGGTTTATTGGCTTGGTTAAAAAATCATCCATGCCGGCATCGAAGCATTTTTCTCTTTCTCCTTTGATCGCTCCGGCTGTTAATGCAACAATAGAAATCCTTGTAGCAGTGCCTTTTTCATGATTTCGTATCGCCTCTGTGGCTTCAAGTCCACTCATTTCAGGCATTTGAACATCCATGAATATTAAATCCGGTTTTTTCAGAATTGCCATATCCAAGGCCTCTTTGCCATTTTTTGCCTCCAAGACAGTCGCATTAGGAAGCAGTTGTTTGATCACAGTGGTAACCAACAACATATTTAATGTTACATCTTCTGCAACCAGGATAACCTGCGATTGATAATTGGTGGTGTCCTTTACCACCGGAAGTTCGGGTTTTTCTATTTCTTTAGTTTGCACAACCGGCTGACTGTGAATACTTTTTAAATAGTTCCACAGCTCATGCGATTTCACGGGTTTCGTCAGATTAAATCTCACACCAAGCCTTTTACACTCATCGTAAACATCAACATCATCCGCCGAGCTGTGAAGCAGGATCGTAGGTTGTTTTTCGGGCGACAGGTTTAATTGTTCGCGAATCAATCTGATGGTATCAATCCCATTGATCTCCGGCATATGATAATCAACAATGATCACATCGAATGGTTCTGATATTTCAATAAGTTTAAGCGCTGCCATGCCGTTATCGATGCCTGCAAATTCGAGACCCCAGTTTAGAAAAGTGTGCTCGAGGATCAACCGGTTATTGTCATTGTCATCGATGACCAAAACCCGATGGACATCGGTAAGGTTGTCTGAGTCATCTTTTTCACCAACCGCATAGTCGGTCTCAATAATAAAGAAGAATTCAGAGCCCTGACCAATTTTACTGATAATTTCAATATTACTTCCCATTTTTTCGGCAAGCATATTCGAAATCGTAAGCCCAAGACCGGTTCCGCCAAATTTGCGTGTTGTCGAAGAATCCGCCTGCGTAAATGCCTTAAACAGTTTATTTTGCTGCTCCTGGGTTATCCCAATCCCGGTATCCCGCACCGAGAATCTGAATTTTCCCAGGGTTTCATCTGTTTTGGTAAACATTATTTTCAGTTCCACTTCGCCAGTTGCAGTGAACTTCACTGCATTGCCCAAAAGGTTAACCAGAATTTGTTTCAATCTGATCGGGTCTGCCAGAATAAACCGGGGAACATCGGACTGAATATTCAATAAAAGTTCAAGTCCTTTTTGGGAAGCATGGTATTTTATGATGTCGGATGTTTGCTCGGCAAGCTCGATGATGTCTGTTTGAATATGATCAAGCTCCATTTTCCCGGCTTCAATTTTAGAGAAATCAAGAATGTCACTAATGATCCCTAACAGAGAATGCCCGGAAATATTGACATTCTCAGCATATTGCTTTTGGATTTTAGTCAGGGGCGTTTTAAGTAACAGATCGGTAAACCCAATAACTCCATTGAGTGGCGTACGGATTTCATGGCTCATGTTGGCCAGAAATTCCGATTTGGCCTTGCTTGCAATATCTGCCTCCTGCTTCGATTTTAAAAGGATGGCCTCTGTTTTTTTCTGTTCGGTGATGTCGTGCGTAACGCCTACCAATCCGGTAATTTTCCCATGGACATCATGCAATGGCACCTTTGAGCATAAAAGCCAATGAAAGTTACCATCGCGATCAGTAAGGGTTCCGTCGATATCATAAAGCGGTTTTCCTGTATGAAGAACCAACTTGTCTTCCTCTAAAGCGCGTTTGGCTTCGATGTCGGGATGCAACTGGAAATCGGTTTTACCGATTACCTCAGATTCAGAATTCTTTCCGGCAAACAGAACTTCTTTGGGATTGGCAATAATTTTCCGTCCCTCGGTATCTTTCACATAAACTGCATCAGGGATCAAATCGATGATGGTTCGGAAAAGGGTACGTTCATTTTGCAACACTTCTTCACTTTGTTTACGACTTGTTATGTCGCGTTCAACAAACAGAATGCTTTCGGGATCGCCCTGGGAGTTGCAGAGTAAGGTAGAATTGACATCCACATAAAATTTGCTATGGTCCTTTTTCAAGGCCAGATATTCTGAAATCTGCTGATCATGTTCGCCGGCAATAAGTTTCCGGATATTGGCAACCAACTTTTCGTGATGCGAAGGATCAATGAAATCAAAGATTGTTTTTCCGAAATACTCCTCTTTTTGGTCGAATGAATATCCATACATTGTGGCTAACTTATCCGACATGAGCTGTAGCTTTCCATCCAGGGATGCCATACCGATTCCATCCGGTGAGGCTGCAATAATAGCTTCCCATTTTTTACTGCTTAGCTGTAACGCATCTTCGGCTTCTTTTCTCATGGTTATATCCCGGCTGATACCAAGAATACCAATCAGGCTCCCATTGCTGGCCCAATATGGTGTTTTAAGTGTATCGAGGAGAACCTTTCTGCCATCGGGATAGGTAATCCACTCTTCATTGTGACGGGATACTTTTAGCTTAAGCATCTCTTTGTCAAAATGGGTAAATAAGTCCGCCGTTTCATTGTCGAAGAGATCATGGTCGGTTTTACCCACTATTTCATTCTTTGCCTTCCCGACAAATTCAGCAAATGGCAGATTACACCCAAGATAAAAACCTTCGGTGTCTTTAAAAAAGATGATATCAGGGATTGAATCAAGCAATGAGGTAATCAAGCCGGATTGTCGGATTCGTTCTGCCTCAGCCCGTTTTCGTTCAGTAATATCCTCCTTGATGGCAATAAAATGTGTTATTTTACGATTGTCATTGATGATGGGTGATATCAGCGCGGATTCCCAATAAAGTTCTCCGTTTTTCTTTTTATTTTGCAATTCACCACTCCATTCTTTGCCTGATAAAATTGTACTCCAAAGGTCTTTAACGTGTTCATCTGTGGTGTTTTCCGACTTTAAAATTCTAGGATTTTTGCCAAGCGCCTCTTCTTTTTTATATCCGGTCAAATCACAAAATTTCGGATTTACATATTCAATATCCCCGTTGATGTCAGTAATTACAATTGACGCAGGGTTTTGTTCAACGGCTTTAGATAGTTTAAGGATCTCTTCTTCGGCCTTGTTTCGCTCTTCAATCAATTTAATCAACGATTCAAAAAGATAACTGCTGTCATTGGGACGCGTGTCTCTATTGTTAATATTATGCTGGTCAGATGGATTGAGCGCATAAATGGCTTCTTTTATTTTATTGATGGTAGCTTTTTGTGATTCAGCATCCTGCTTTTGTTTCTGATAGGCTTCCCTGAGTTCCTGCGAACTTATTTCAATTGAGTTCTGAAGCAATTGGGTATCGTCTTCAAAATTAAAATAGGTATTGTTGATATCCAGGAAAATGCCTTTCACCTCATCAGGAAGATTGTTTACAGAGCCAAAGTGTTTCTTAACCTGGCGCAGTAAAAGCTTGTTCCACTTGGTTTCCATAAGGTTCAATATCTAAACTTCCTTAAACAAGGTAATGGTCATGGTTTGGTTGTGAAGTTCACAATGTTGTTCAAAAGGCTTGATCGGGCAAATTTCTCCATATGAATAGAACCCTGTCATGGAAGTTTTGTTGCCAATAACCTCGCGAACACTCTCGAGTTCTTCCTCCACCCGTTGTTTCAATACAAGTTTTCGCCCAACGCAACTGATGAGAATGGCAAGATCAGCATCTGAATTACGGAGGCTGATGTTTGACATTTCCGCCGCTCCGTTGGCGCCGTCAATCAGACGGTCAAAATTGGCTTTCATCAGACGTACATACTCTCCCTGAGGAATATCACCTGCGAAAACCATGCTCCCATCGGTTTCATTTACAGCCAGCACCGTTCGTACAAGCGAGGTCTCAGAATTTTTCAGACGAAGGCTTAAAGGAAACAACAGGGCAGATGCAGGCAGATGGGCGGCATGATCGCCAAGATAACGCTTGTAAAGCTCCAGGGCAGGATGACCATCCAGCTCATATAAAATATTTGCTTTGGACCTTGTAACCTCCCGGTCAACCCCAAATGAATCCCAGCCACCCATCGATCCGTAACCGACCTGAAGATGGTTTCCATAAAATCCGATAGCCAATATCAGATTTTTCTCTCCGGCCTTGTTATGAACAATCAGGGTTTCCGAAAAATTGGCCTGATCTCCGGCTAAACCACCCGTAACGGAAATCCTGTCGTTAAGGCGGCTGTTTATCCCCTTGGTCAACTCGCTCCCATTGATATTTAAACCTTCCGAAAGCACCATGATATGTATCAGCGAATCTTTGTCG
>JBAXFM010000308.1:0-5993 GCA_037139855.1 Bacteroidota bacterium | reverse complement strand
ATCTCCCAAATCACCACAATCCTCGATCAGGGGATCAATCGCGTAGGTTTTGTATCCCCATCGCATTTTATCCCCCAGATGAAGGTGATCATCAACATCATTCAATCATTGGGGTATAGGCCGGTGTGGGTATACAACACCAATGGATATGATAAGCCCGAAACCCTCCGAACCCTCGAAGGAGTTATAGATGTTTATCTGCCCGATTTCAAATATATGGATGCAGAACTTGCCGGGCAATATTCCGGAGCGCCTGATTATCCCATCATTGCGGCAAAAGCTATAAAAGAGATGTACCGACAGAAAGGATCTGCGCTCATTCTGGATGAAGCTGACTGTGCCGAATCAGGAATCATCGTTCGTCATCTGGTATTGCCGGGACATGTTGAAAACAGTCTTGGGGTATTGCGATACCTTGCAGAAGAAATTTCGCCCCGGATCCATGTTTCGCTGATGGCTCAGTATTATCCTATAAAACAGGTTTCGAAACATCCTCATCTTGGCCGCAGCATCACCGAAGATGAATATCGCCGGGTGGTGGATGAAATGGAAAAACTCGGGATGTACAACGGCTGGATCCAGGAATTCGAAAGCAGCGAGTTCTACCGCCCTGATTTCGATCAGGGGCATCCGTTTGAAACATAATAAAAAGCCCCCATCCCCGGAGGGTGCAAAATTCCTCGTTCATCGTCAAATTATCCCCGGTTAACTAATTTTCTTGTGGTGTTACCCTTATCTGACTACATTTGGCCCACAATTATCAACCAAAGTTTCACATAAATGTCATTCGTCATTCGTCATTCGTCACTTGTCATTCGTCATTAACCTTTAACCCCTAAATCATGAAAACAGCTTCCCCTCTTTTACTTGCCCTTCTCTTTCTGGCCTTCGTTTCCGCTGGTTTTGCCCAGGACAAGGAGAAAAAAAACGACTCCGCCTACGTTTTTACCATGGTAAAACAACTTCCGGCTACGTCAGTCAAAAATCAATACCGTTCGGGTACCTGCTGGAGCTATTCTGCCATTTCGTTCCTCGAATCGGAACTTCTGCGTACCGGCAAAGACACCTTCGATTTGTCAGAAATGTTCTGTGTAAGAAATGCCTATTCCGACAAGGCATTGATTTACATCAGGTTTAATGGTAAACACAACTTCGGTGGGGGTGGAGCCGCCCATGATGTAACCAGTGTACTCCGGAAATATGGCATGATGCCTGAGGCAGCCTATACCGGGATGACCATTGGTGAACCAAACCCCGTACATGGTGAAATGGATGCCGTACTCAGCGCTGATGTGGAAGCTGTTCTCAAGAATCCAAATAAAAAACTCTCACCTGTCTGGCACCAGGGTTTCGATGGGTTGCTTGATACCTACCTTGGCAAGGTTCCTGAAAAATTCACCTATAAAGGCAAGGATTATTCAGCCAAATCATTTTCGGATATGATGGGCCTCAACCCCGATGATTATGTTGAACTGAGTTCCTACACTCATCACCCGTTTTATTCAAAATTCATCATTGAAATCCCTGATAACTGGGAAATGGGTGAAGTGTACAACCTTCCGATCGATGATCTTATCCGGGTGATCGACAATTCCATCGACCAGGGATACACCGTTGTGTGGGGCGCCGATGTTAGTGAAAAGGGCTTTTCCTGGAAAAATGGCGTGGCCGTGGTTCCTGATAAAAATGCAACGGAAGTTGCCGGCATGGAAAGTGGAAAATGGTCGAAAATGTCGGATGCAGATAAAGATAAGCTGCTCTTCAAATTTGACAAACCGAACCCTGAAAAGAAAATCACCCAGGAAATGCGTCAGGTTGAATTCGACAACTATCAAACCACCGACGACCACGGAATGCACCTCACCGGCATTGCCAAAGACCAGAACGGAACCAAATATTACTTCATCAAGAATTCATGGGGATTGGATGGCAGTCCGTATAAAGGTTATTTTTACGCCTCAGAACCCTATGTCAGACTTAAAACCATGGACATCATGGTTCACAAAAACGCCATCCCCAAAGACATCAGAAAGAAACTCGGTATAGAATAAAGGAGAAAGGTGCATGGGTGTAAAGGCATAAATGCCTTTACACCCATGCACCTTTTAGCGTTCTTTCATTCAACGCCTCCCCCAATAGCGCCATATATTCCTTCCGTTCTATCAGGGTGGCGCCAAGTCCCAGCAAGTGTGATGTCTCTGTCTGACAGTCGATAAACTTAAACCGATATTGCCGGCAACGTCCAACAAGGGCATGAAATGCCACCTTTGAAGCATTGCTCACGGCAGAGAACATGCTTTCTCCAAAAAAACCTGCACCGAGTGACACCCCATACAATCCACCCACCAGCGTTTCCTGGTAAAACACCTCAACAGAATGGGCAAACCCCTTCAGATGCAGTGCAGTATAGGCTTCAATGAAATCCCCGCTGATCCAGGTTCCTTCCTGACCCGGTCTTGGCGCAGCAGCACATCCGCGGATCACCTGTTCGAACACGGTGTCATACCGGATGGTATACCGGTTGCTCCTGATCAGCCGGTTTAAAGAATCTGAAATTTTAAACTGTTCAGGAAACATCAACATCCGTGGGTTGGGAGAATACCAGTAAATATCTTCATCTTCCTTGAACCAGGGAAATATACCTTGTGCATAAGCTTGAATTAACCTGTCCACCGACAAATCACCACCGATGGCAATGAGACCGTCAGGTTCAGCTTCCTCCACAGGAGGAAAGAAAGGTTCCGCTGGCAATAAATATACGGTCATATGGTATCAAGGGCCCCGATCAGCTTTTCACAAGCCAGGTCAATCTCGGTATCCGTGATGGTCAGGGGGGGGGCTATACGGAAGGTTGCCGGTTTAAACAGATACCAGTCAACGATCAGGCCTTGTTTCAGCGCTGCTTCCATGAAACGGCTCCTCTTTTCGGGTTGCGCCAGGTCAACGCCAAGCGCTAAACCTGCCCTGCGAATTTCAGCGATGGCCTCATGACCGGATAGTTTCTCCACAAACTTATTTCCCTTCTCTTCAGCCTGGGGAATTAGGTTATCTGATAAAAGTACCTCAAGCCCTGCCAGCGCCGCAGCACAGCTTACCGGATGGCCGCCAAAGGTGGTGATGTGACCCAATTCGGGGTTAAAGGCCAGCGTATCCATCACCTTTTTAGAGGCAATAAAAGCGCCCAATGGCATGCCTGCGCCCAGGGCTTTTGCCAGCACAAGGATATCGGGAACAAAATCGTGATGTTCAAAGCTGAAGAGTTTGCCTGTACGACCCATCCCCATCTGAACATCATCTACAATGATCAACACTCCTTTGCGGGCACATCGTTTTTTCAATTGTTGCAGGAAATATTCCTCCACCGGGATAATCCCCGCTTCGGCCTGTATCAGTTCAATCACCACGCAGGCGGTACGGGTGGTGATTTTCTCCAGGTGGCAGTAATTATTATACTCAACCAACCTTACATCGGGCAGCAGCGGCCGGAATGCATTTTTCAGCGCTTCATTTCCCAGGATACTTAAACTGCCATGGGTACTGCCATGATAGGAGTCGATATAGGAAATGATCTCGGTACGGCCGGTATATCGCTTGGCTAATTTCAGGGCTCCTTCAATGGCTTCACTGCCAGAATTGACAAAATAGACCGAGTCGAGCTTCTCAGGTAAAAGGTTTGCCAGTCGTTCGGCCAGGTGAACTTGTGGAGACTGGATAAACTCACCATATACATTCAGGTGCAGGTACCGGTCAAGCTGATGGCGGATGGCCTCGAGCACCTTCGGATGCCGGTGCCCGGTATTGCTAACGGCAATCCCCGACACAAGGTCGATGAACTGTTCCCCCGACTTTGCATAAAGATAAACACCTTCCGCCTTTTCAATTTCCAGTCCCATCGGGTAAAATGACGGCAATCCCAGGTACCGGTAAAATAATTCACGCTCAGTCATTGCTATTCCTTCCTGCTAGTAAACACCAAAGATATAAAATCAACCTGAAATAACTAAATTTGCAGTACCCCACCCTAAATCTCCCCTTCCCTTTTTGGGCCGGGGGATGGGGTCAAACGTTGCCAATAATTAAAAAATGAAAAACAAGGTCGTCATCATCACCGGAGCCTCCTCCGGAATCGGAAAAGCCCTCGCTTTTGAATTCGCAAGACAGGGAGCAAAAATTGTGGCTGCTTCACGATCCGGCGTTTCGGATCCTGCATTGTTTGATATTTCATCGGATATTCTTGATGTGCGCACCGACGTGACCAAAGAATCGGACTGTAAATTACTTATTCTAAAAGCCATTGAAAAGTTCGGACATATTGATATCCTGATTAATAACGCCGGCATTTCCATGCGGGCGCTCTTCGCCGAAGTAGACCTTGATGTGATACGACAGCTCATGGATACCAACTTCTGGGGAACGGTTTATTGTACAAAGTATGCCCTGCCATACCTGCTTGCATCCAAAGGATCGCTGGTTGGGGTTTCATCTGTTGCAGGATACAAGGGACTTCCGGGGCGTACGGGTTATTCAGCCTCGAAGTTTGCCATGCAGGGATTCCTGGAGGTGGTGCGCATCGAAAACCTGAAGAAAGGACTCCATGTGCTGATCGCCTGCCCCGGGTTTACCACCTCGAACATCCGGAATGTGGCGCTATCAAAGGATGGCTCTTCCCAGGGAGAAACCCCGCTCGACGAAGGAAAACTGATGCCGGCCGAAGAAGTTGCCCGCCACATTCTCGTGGCCATTGAAAAGAAAAAAGACCGGATAGTCCTCACATCCATGGGTAAACTCACTGTTCTGCTGAATAAATTCTTTCCGAAATTCATGGACAAAATGGTTTACAACCACATGGCGAAGGAACCGAATTCTCCATTTAAGTGAATTGGTAAAATGGTAAAATGGTAAAGTGGTAAAATGGTGAGTTGGCGAAACAGTTGCCGTTACCCTCTCGGATGATGCAAAATTATTGTACTCCGCAAATAATCCCTGTCAAGATGGGTATATATTTCTGTTGTGGTTATCGATTCATGTCCCAGCATCTCCTGAACGGCCCGCAGGTCGGCGCCGCCTTCAACAAGATGTGTGGCAAAAGAGTGGCGAAAAGTATGCGGACTGATTCTTTTCTTTATCCCGGCCATTTTAGCCAGTCTTTTAATAACGGTGAAGATCATTTCGCGGGAAAGGCCTGCACCACGCCTGTTCAGGAATAAAACATCCTCCTGTCCTTTTTTGACCGGAACATGCGGTCTCACGCTTTTCAGATAAAACAAGATCTCTGTCTGTGCAACGCCCCCAATCGGAACCAGCCGTTCCTTATTGCCTTTTCCGGTAATTTTAATAAACCCATCGGTAAAAAAAAGGTTCGATATTTTCAGGTTCACCAGCTCTGAAACCCTGAGTCCACAGCCATACAGGGTTTCAAGCATCGCTTTATTTCTTTTCTCCTCCGGTTTGCTGAGGTCTAATTTTCCAAAGAGCTGATCAATCTCCTGCACATTGAGGGTGACAGGAAGTTTCATTCCGATTTTTGGTGAGTCAAGGTGTTCGGTTGGATCCTGATTTACAATATTCTCCAACATCAGGTAACGGTAAAATGCCCTCAGGCCCGAGATAACCCTGGCCTGTGATTTTGCAGTCATGCCTATTTCGGTAATCCATTGTAAAAATAACTGAAGGTGATGTAGTTCCAGCTTTTCAGGAACCAGGTCCAACCCTTCGATTTCGAGAAATTGTGTTATCTTTGTCACATCATGCACATAAGCCTCTACCGAATTCGCCGAAAGCGATTTTTCAAGTTGCAGGTATGCTTTAAAACCATTGATATATGAATGCCAGGTGCTCAATTCTTGCTGTATTTTCAATCCCGAAATAAAAGTAGAAATATTTTTTGTTTATTCCGGGAAATATTTTAATTTTGCAGTCCCGAAAAATAAAGAATTCAGAAGATGGCAAAAAAGAGCAAAGACCAACGGATTCAGGTAATTTTAGAATGTACT
>JBAXFM010000307.1:0-6004 GCA_037139855.1 Bacteroidota bacterium | reverse complement strand
ATTAAATTTTGAGTCCACTCCAAAAAGTCTTTTTTTTCCAGATTACCGCAATTACAATGCTATTGGTACTGCCCTTAGACCCTTACCCCCGGCCTCCTTCCCCAAAAAGGGAAGGGGGAGGCTTGTGCTAATACGCCATGTCGTTATTAATCATGGTATTATGATGATTAGAATACCACTCCCCTCCCTTTTTGGGGAGGGGTTGGGGGTGGGGTACAATGAAGGATGATAAGACGAATAGCTGTTATTGACTTTTCGGAGTGGGCTCAATATTGTAATTCCGGATGTGAAGCGTAATATTTTTTGTGGCCGGGTGGTTGTGACAGGCTTTAGGCCAGCAAACTGGCTGCTTTCCGATCAAGCAACCAAACGACTTCGCCGTTTTCAGGGTGAACCAGCGCTGCCGACAATGTGTCGCAGCCCGTTGAATGGTTGAGTATCTGAGCCACTTTCAGGGCCTTGCCTTCACCGGTTGCAATGATAACAACTGTTTTGGCGTGGTTGATGATTTTTCCCGTGGCCGTGATTCTATTTTGTTTGGTTTCGGGATGTTCTGACAACTCAAATAATTTGTTGCTGCCGAAAAGATGAAGGTTTGCAGGAAAAATAGAGGCCGTATGACCATCCTCGCCAACTCCGAGCATCAGGAAATCCGTTTGCGGACTTCCCTCAAATGTTTTGACATGCTGCCGGAATTGTTCGGCGTATCGGTCGGATTCGAACTCCGGTGGGGCTTCTCCCCTGATTCTGAATATGTTTGAGCATGGAATCGGAACATGATCGAGCAGATTCTCCCTGGCCATTTTATAATTGCTATCGTGGCTATCAGGGCTTACACATCGCTCATCGCCCCAAAAAACCAGAATCCTGTTCCAGTTGATGGTGTTCCCGGAGGTGGAAGCAATTTCATTGAAAATAACTTTCGGTGTATTCCCACCGGATAACATCCACGAAAAGTCATGGTTATCAGGGGTTTCCCTGATACGCAAAGTAAGAAGTGAAACGAAATATTGCGCTAATTCTTCAACGGTTTGAAATATTTTGATGGTAGTTGTCATTATCAAAGTTCACAAAAGATACCGTCATCTGACAGGTTTTTACAGGGATACCGCCAGGTCATCTCCTTGTCTTCAATCAGGTCATCTGTTTTTTCAGGTCCCCATGTTCCGGCAGGATAGCCATACAGCGGAACTTCATGTTCGTTTTTCCAGACATCGATCACGGGGGTTAAAAATTTCCATGCTTCAAGAACCTCTTCAGTTCTGGCAAACAAGGTGGCGTCGCCCCTCATCGAATCGTAGAGCAACCGCTCGTAAGCCGATGGGATTCGTTGGTTGGAAAGTTTATTGTAATGAAATTCCATGTTTACATTCTGAACCTCAAAACCAGATCCCGGTGTTTTCATGCCGAACTTCAACAAAATACCTTCATCGGGCTGTATGCGGATGACCAGCTGATTGCACGACTGATGGTGTGTGTGGTCGGCAAAAAGAAAATGAGGAGTTGGTTTAAAATGGATAACGATCTCTGTGACGCGTGTAGGCAACCTTTTTCCGGTACGGATGTAAAACGGCACACCACCCCATCGCCAATTGTCGATGTAAAATTTTAATGCGACAAAAGTTTCAGTCAGAGAGTTTGGATCAACACCTGTTTCCTCACGGTAACCCGGAATTGTTTTTCCTTTGATGGTTGACGACAGATACTGGCCACGAATGGCAACATGTTGAACTTCTTCCCGCGGGATTGGCCGGAATGACTGCAATACTTTCAAAATTTCATTGCGTATCGCGGAAGGTTCGAGAGACGAGGGCGGTTCCATGGCTGTGAGGGCGGTGACCTGTAAAAGATGATTCTGCAGCATGTCGCGCAAAGCGCCCGAACTTTCGTAATAACCTCCGCGCTTTTCAACCCCGATGCTTTCGGCAGAAGTAATTTCTACATGGTGGATGTAATTTCTGTTCCACAACGGTTCAAACATTCCGTTTGAAAACCTTGTAACCAAAAGGTTCTGGACGGTTTCTTTGCCCAGATAGTGATCTATTCTGAACAGCTGCTCCTCTTTCCAGTCAAGAAGCAGGGAGTCCTTGAGTTTAATGGCTGAGGCGAGATCGTAGCCAAAAGGCTTTTCAATGATCAGCCGCTTCCAGCCTTCTTCCTGTCGATGCAAGCCAATGGCAGCAAGATTTTTTGGAATGATTTCATATAAAGCCGGAGGAGTGGATAAATAATAAATGGTATTACCCCTTATCTGGTTTTGGCTGCGCAGCATGGTCAGCTTATCCTTCAGCCCGTGATACGTGGATACATCATCAAACTGAATGGTCGAATAAAAGATTTTCCGGATGAATTCATCAATGCCCGACGCATCATCAATTTCCTTAAATTCAAGGATGGCTGATTTCATACCCTCCCTGAATGCTTCATCAGAAATCACGGAACGTGACATTCCCAGGAGGACGAACTTTTCGGGCAATAACTTCTGGATAAACAGAGAATACAGCGCCGGAACCAGTTTCCTTTTTGTCAGATCCCCTGAAGCTCCGAAGATGACGTAAACCAGTCCATCGTTACTGTTGATCATCTCCTTTTCATCCATCATCATTTTAAAATGGAGAGTTTTTTCACCACCGATCCGCCCTCTGAAGAACGTAACTGAAGGTAATAGGGTCCCTTTGCCAGATTCGCCACATCAAAACGGATCAGATTGAACCCCTTGTGAATAGCTACCTGGTTGGTATAAACCGTTTGTCCGGTGAGGTTGAATAAGGTCAGATCAATCATCAATTCACGGGTAACCGTTACAGTAATACCGGCAAGTGCGCTCGTTGGCGGGTTGGGATAGATGTCGCCAACCTGACTGAAAAAATCGGGCAGGGTTTCGCCAATGCCATACACTACCTGGCTGTTTGTCATGCTAAAAGGCAGAATTACAGCGGGTGTTGTGGTATTCAGGGTAATGTGAGCCGGGGACGTAGTCAAACCGGTTACCTCCGGCCATATGATGTAACTTCCGAGGGCGATGCCGGGAAATTCAAAATGGCCGTTGACATCGGTTTTTACAGAAGCCAGTGCCACAGATTGTTCATCAAGCAGCAGCACCTCTACACTGCCAGCCGGTGTACCCCCTGCGTTCACTTTTGTGCTTTGGGTGATGGTCCCGCTGATGTTGCCATTGCCCGTTAAAGGACCGGTGACATGCCGCAATCCGAAGTTGTACGGATTCTGAGGCTCCCCGATGATGATCAGGTCGGCATTCGTCCAGTTGAGAGCTTCGTGATAATAGGTTGGGACGAACTGACCGTAATAGGCTGATGTGGGAAGCAATTCCGCCTTCAGATAATAATGACCGGCTGAAACACCGCCAAATGAGTACATCCCTGCTGAATCGCCGATTTCCTTGATATCAACAGATGTCATTAAATTGTTGGAATCAACCTTGATCAGCTGAATAGTACCGTGGTCAACAAAATGCTCGCCGGCATGCACTGAGCCATAAATATCAACAGTATTGTGGACATAAATATTCTGATAGCTCGTATGCTCACATCCTGAGGAATCAACGGTATGAAGCGAAACAATGTAAGCGCCCGGCGACGTGAAAATATGCTGTGTAACCCGGAGGTTCGAAGTATTGTTGGTCCCCGAAAGCGGATCACCAAAACTCCATGACCAGGTGGTTGGGTATGGACTGTGTGTATGACCTTCAAAATTAACGGTCAGCATGTTTTTGGTATAGGTGAACCAGCTTTCGCAATTGACAGGTGGTTCGCCAACTTCGATCGAATCGCATTTTGTACTGGTGCATCCGGTGCTTGTGTGGATGGTCAGGCAAACATTGTACACGCCTGCATGTGGATAAATATGCCATGGATCACCGGTGGTGGCTGTTCCTCCGTCACCAAAATTCCATAACCTGGAGGTGATTTGTGAACCTGCCGGTATAATGCTGGTATCCCAGAAATGCAGCCGCAACAGGTTGGTGCTGTCGCGCTGAAATTCATACCTGGCTTCGCAGCCACCCGTAACGGCATGTATTTCCTGGCACTTTGTGCTGGTGCAGCCGGTACTTGTTACGATGGTGAGGCATACATGGTAAGTGCCATAAACAGTATAGGTGTGCCAGGGATCTTTGGTGTGTGCGGTAGTACCGTCGCCAAAATCCCAGTTGTAGGAGGTTACCGTAACCCCCGCAGGCACATAGCTTGTGCTGTTGAAGTGAAAAGAGAGGAGATTCGTGGAATCGTGATTATACACAAATGCTGCTTCACAATTGTTGGGATGAATGCAAATCACGAAATTTACGACCGCCGGAGAACTGGTACTTAAAAATGTCTCCTGGTGGATGATGTTGTTGCAATCGTGTGTCTTAACAATAAATGTAATCGGAGCGGCGGTTGGCACATCATGAATTACGCAATCGTAAAAGCCGTTTGTACCTGTCATCCTTGTCGCATAGAAAAAAAATCCGCCTGAACTATCCGAAGTAATAATTACTTCATGATTCGCAACCGGAGCGCCGGTCGAATCAGCGGTTATTGCTCCGCTCAGGCTGACAGTCATGGTCTGAGCAGTAACGACCGTTGCTGCAATTAAAAGAAAACTCAGGAGTAAGAAGATTTTTTTCATACGATTGATATTTAAGTTTTGGTGATCGGTCATAACATTACCGGTAATTGTCTATACACAATTAGACCCTGCAATTTAGCGATAAGTTGTCTGGAAATCGTAATATTTTAATTAATTTCCAACCGGCAGTTTTTTATCTCGACCTGATAAGCTTGAAGGTCTCAACACGATCATCTGCAATTACCTTCACGAAATAGAGTCCGACAGGCATCTCTGAGATGGACAGCTCAAGCTTCCACTCACCGTTCATTGCGGATGTCAGTATTTTAACTCCACGCATTGTGTACACCTCTACACGGATATTCTTACAAGGCTGGAGGCGTTTCTGTTCGAGGGTGAAGTTTCCGGTGGTAGGGTTGGGATAGACTTTGAAAAATGATCGTTCTGTAACTGGAGGGTCTTCCTCGTTGGCGACCGTGGCTTTTACAAGTGGAGGAGTCACACAGAACGGGCCACTGGGGGCGATGTATCCGTGCATGAATCCGCCGGATAAAACCAAAACTCCCGGGAAATAATGAATGTTCAATCCAGCAATCATGGTTGAACTCCCACCGGTAAAAACAACAAAATTCGGCGGGTTTCCGCCCACCGTGATGGTTTGCAGCGCATTATAGCAAAATGACTGCCCGCTGGAGACGACAGCAGAAGGAATGGTCAGGTTCACTGCGATGGTTGGAGTGGTGAACGATGCCAGAGCGGACCATTGACTGAAACTGGTCCCGCCACAATTTGAACGGACATAAGCAAAATAAGCCGTACCCGGAGTAAGGCCTGAAACAGCGGCATTCAAAACACCCGCAGGTGTGGTACCGGATGCTGCCAACCCTGTAGCGCCGCTTCCCGGGGCTCCGCTGGTACGAATCTCATACTGATAGCCGCTACCCGGCAAAGGAACAGGGGCGGTCCATGAAATGGTAGCAGTGGTTGCGGTGACCAACGATGCCGTGACGCCGGTAGGCTCAAAGCAGGCACTGCCCGTTAGTTTTGCCCAGTACTTGTCGGCGCCTCCGCACAGTGTGATCGTACCCCATGTTGCTTGTCCGATCCAGGCATAGTAGGTCCCGGGATTAAGTATTGAAGCTACCGTTATGGTTGTGCCGGATTCTCCAGATTGATAATTAATAAAATCATATACAGGGCAGGGTGAATTGGTAAACCCGATCATCAAAGGAAATTCAGCCTCGGCAGTCAGGGTTACCCTTGTTTTTTCGGTCAGCGTGAAGATATACCAGTCGGTGTCGCGATCAGTCCTGTTACACCAGGCCGTTCCGTTTTTGGTTTCACCCAGGGAAATGGGTTCAAAAACCGGTGTTGTCATATTGCAACCGCCATTGAGATCAGCCCCGCAAGGTTCCAGTTCTGCTGTTGAACCGGC
>JBAXFM010000306.1:0-6004 GCA_037139855.1 Bacteroidota bacterium | reverse complement strand
CCTTAAACAACGCCCCCCGCGTTCCCTTCAACTTCGATGGCCGGATTCTCTTTACATCCAGTCAATACGAACTGATCCATCTCACCCTGCAGCCAGGCGAAGGCATGGAACCGCATGCACAGCCCATGGATGTGGTCTTTTTCGTGATTGAAGGAACCGGATCGCTAATGGTTGACAACGACAGGATCATTGCTAATGAAAACACCACCATCTATGTTCCCTCCGGAATCCAACGAGCCTGGACAAACAAAGGCAACACCCCCCTCCGAATCCTGGTGAATAAACTCCCGAAACCCGGCTAACCCCTCCACTTAACACTTAAAACTTAACACTTAACACTTCCTGTCTTCATGGAAATATTAACTTCAACCGACTGGACCGAATACGAACTCATCGACACCGGAAACCGCGAAAAGCTGGAACGGTTCGGGAAATACATCCTCATCCGTCCGGAACCTCAGGCTGTATGGCAGAAATCGCTACCCGAAAGCGAATGGGAAAAAATCTCGCATGCCCGTTACGTGCGTGTCAAGGGTAAGAAAACCGCCGGTGATGAATACGAACGCGGCTCCTGGGTCAGAAAACCAAAGATGCCCGATCAGTGGACCATTTGCTACAAGTACAGGCAGATGAACCTGAACTTCAGGCTCGGCCTGACTGCTTTCGGCCATATCGGCGTATTTCCGGAGCAAGCCATCAACTGGAATTACATTTACGAACAGATAAATCGAAAATCGAAAATCGAAAATCGAAAATCATCCACTGACGTGTCACGGGTCCTAAATCTCTTTGCCTACACCGGCGGCGCTTCTCTTGCCGCAAAGGCAGCCGGGGCAGACGTGGTGCATGTTGACTCAGTCAAACCAGTGATTACCTGGGCCAAGGAGATGATGGAGGCCAGCGGGTTAGACAACATCCGCTGGGTGGTTGAAGATGCCATGAATTTTGTTCGCCGTGAAGTAAAACGTGGCAACCTCTACGATGGCATTGTCCTTGATCCGCCGGCTTATGGCAGGGGCCCTGACGGAGAGAAATGGATTTTGGAAGATTCGATCGATGAAATTATTGCCATCTGCAAACAATTGCTCGAACCGGAGCACGGGTTCTTTGTGCTGAGTTTATATTCCATGGGATTTTCAGCGCTGATTCCTGAAAACCTGGTTCAAACACGTTTCGGAACACTACCCGGACTTCAGTCCGGCGAATTTTACTTTCCCGACCGGGCAAAACGTAAACTTCCGCTGGGGGTTTTTCTCAGGTTTGCGAAAGATTTATAGAATCACACCTCAACCCCCGGCCCCTTCTCCTAAAGGAGAAGGGGAGAGAGGTGAACACAATAATCCACCCATTTTACCTGTTAAATGAAACCGATCATCGAGAAAATCCGCCGTTGGTCAAAAAAACAGCCATCTTGCTGAAATAGTTATTAATATTGCAATCCGTGTTTAATCAGCCACAAACCAAAGAAATCACATAATCTTCAACTTTAATTTTTAACACTTCCAACGTATGAAAACAGGTTTCAATAAATTAAAATTTGTATTGATCGCGATGGTCCTTTTTGTGGCCGGCGGATCATTCAGTTATGGCGAAAATCCACCCGATGAAGGTATGTGGCTTCCTTTGCTGCTCGAACGACTGAATTATGTCGACATGCAAAAGATGGGTCTTCACCTCACAGCAGAGGAACTTTACAGTATCAACCATAACAGCCTCAAAGATGCCATTGTCGGTTTATCAAGCAATGGAGCAACGGGTGGCTTTTTCTGTACGGCAGAACTGGTTTCCTCCCAGGGATTGCTTTTTACAAACCATCATTGCGGTTATGGATCTATCCAGAACCACAGTTCGCCCGAACATGATTATCTCACCAATGGTTTCTGGGCAAAATCATTTACTGAAGAATTGTCCAATGAAGAAATGTGTGCCTCTTTTCTCCAACGGATCGAAAATGTTACCGACTCCATTATTCCCTTTCTTTCTGATACCCTGAAAGAGACTGACCGCGCCGGCAAAGTAAAGGAAATATCAGCCAGAATAAAGAAAAGAGCCGAGGATGGTGGTAAATTCGAAGCCTCCGTTAAGTCATTTTACGGTGGAAATGAATATTACCTCTTTGTTTTTAAAACCTTCAAAGATGTGCGTCTGGTTGGCGCTCCTCCCTCATCCATCGGAAAATTCGGCGGCGATACTGATAACTGGATGTGGCCACGCCATACCGGCGACTTCTCCATCTTCCGGGTATATACTGATCCTGAAGGAAATCCGGCCAAATATGATCTGAAAAATGTTCCGCTGAAACCATCGTACCATCTTCCCATCAGCCTGAAAGGCATCAAGAAAAACGACTTTGCCATGATCTGGGGTTACCCCGGCTCCACAACCCGTTACCTCACCTCCTATGGCATTGAATACAATCTCCAGATTTTTTATCCGACACTGATCAAGCTTTTCGGAAAAGAACTTGAAATCATGAAGGAGAGAATGGACCAGGACAATGCGGTAAAAATTGCCTATGCCGCCAACTATGCCGGTATCGCCAATACCTGGAAGAATTTTATTGGCCAGGAACGCATGCTTGTCCGCAACAAAGTTGAAGACAAGAAAAAAATAATTGAACAGGACTTCACGACCTGGTATAGTAAAAGCCCAGCAACCCAGAAAAAATACGGCAAAGTACTTGACAACCTGCAAACCAACTATGCCGACATGAAAAAAGTGGCTATTCCGTTCTTTTATGCAAATCTTGCCGGTAGTGGCCTTGATGTAGTGCAAATGGCAAACCAGTTTGGTGGTCTCCAGGGTGCACTTGAAAAGAAAAACAAAGAAGCCATCAAAGAAGCACAGAAAGGATTAACTGAAGCAGTTAAAGAACATTTCAAGGAATTTGACCTGGCCATTGCCCGCAAAACACTGGCTGAAATGCTTCGGATGTACGCAAAAGATGTTGCAAAGGAAGAATTACCATCCGTCTTTGCCACCATCGAAAAGGATTATAAAAACGATTTTACGGCATATGCCAACGCTGTATATGAAACTTCTGTTTTTGCAACTCCCGCAAATGCAAACAAGTTTATCGAAAAACCAAGTCTGAAAGTGTTTAAAAAAGACCTGGGATGGCAGCTTTCCAAATCAATGGAGGAGGCAATGGGTAAATATATGGCTGCCTATGGCAAAGCCAGAGGAAACATTGCAGTAGCCAACCGCCAGTTTATTGCAGGAATACGTGAAATGAACCCGAAACTGGTGAAATATCCTGATGCAAACTCCACCATGCGCATGAGCTACGGTAGTGTGCTTGATTACTATCCTGCCGATGCCGTTCATTACGATTATGTAACCACCCTGAAAGGAGTCATGCAAAAGGAAGATCCCACCAATGATGAGTTTATCGTGGAAAAGAAACTGAAAGATCTCTTCCAGGCCAAAGATTACGGACAGTATGGTGAAAACGGAGAACTGGTTGTTTGTTTTCTCACCACCAACGACATCACCGGCGGTAACTCCGGAAGCCCGGTAATCAATGGCGATGGTCAGCTCATCGGCCTTGCCTTCGACGGCAACTGGGAAGCCATGAGCGGCGATATCATGTTCGAACCCGACATGCAGCGCACCATCAATGTGGACGTGCGGTACGTGCTCTTTATCATCGATAAGTATGCAGGCGCCACCAACCTGATCAATGAACTTTCGCTGATAAAATAATATTCTTCATCAACTGAAAAAGGCTGTTTCAATTCACATGAAACAGCCTTTTTTTATGCTGCGGCTTCCGGTTTCACCTTCGCGGCAACCACCATGTAAATTGCGGCAAATGCCAGACTGATCCATATCGCAGCAGGAAAAATGCCTACGCCAAAACATATCAAACCACCCAAAGCCACAAAGAAACTTACGATGCCCATCAGGAAAATTGTTCCGGCATGGCCGGTGGTCATATTCCAGCTTTTCTTTACTGCATCGATCGCATCCATCTTTTCATCCATCACCAGGTAGGGAACAAACGAAAGTTTGCAGGCAAAAATAATTCCGGGAACGATCAGCATCACGAATCCGGCGCCGACAATTAAAAAAACCAGGATATTGGCCAGGAGGACATTCCCGAATGACTGATAGGCGAAGAAAATGTCGGTAACTTTAAAAGATTCTCCCCGTACTGCTTTCAGGTAAACCCATGAACAACCATAATTGACCGGTATCATGATCAACAAGACATATATCATATTAAAAATTCCGGAAGTCATGGCCCCTGTGTACTGTAGGTTAAATATCATGCTTGTCATTCCCATCGGGGCCGAAAGCAACATTTGAATGAGCATGACCAGCAACAGTTCCAGAAATTTACTTTTCAGTATTTCCCAGCTGTGGCCGAATACCCCGGAAACCGTTGGCTCCGGAAATGAAGGTTGAATTTGCGTTTGATCGTTTTGAATGATTTCCATGGCTTGTTTGTTTTTAGTGAAACTATCTCCCCTTCCCCTTGAGGGGAAGGGGTCAGGGGGATGAGGTATAAGTCATAACTTCTGCCTGTACAACATTTTATTATCCGGATCTCCGGCCACATCATACAAATAATAAACCCAGTTATTGTATACCCTCACTTTCCCGGGATACAAATGTAACAAGGAAAGTCGCTTTTTCAACATCCCGCTGTTCAGATTTATCTCATATACAACGGATGTTCCGTTATGGGTAAAAACAGTGTAAACCTTGCCACTCACCTCATCTGTCAATACATCGCCGGTCCACCGGCCATCATTGACCTGGTCGATTTTTAAAGCGAGTTTATAGGAAAAATTACCGGCGATGTCATAAAACTCCATCTGCTGGTCGGGCGTGTTAAAAATGCAGATATACTCGCCAATCCGATACAGCGCGGTTTTGATGGGCCGGTAAAGGATTTTATGGACATAGTTCCAGGTTACAAAATCATCGCGCCCGTTTGGTATTATGGCGCTTCCCAGCAATTGCGCATCCTGTGAATTGCGCCGCAGCATCTTTGTTTTTTTCTCATCCCTGATTTGCGTTATGGAATTTTTGATGAGCGTTGTCCGGTTCACGCCAAAATACTCAACTCCAAGTCCGTGATCCGTGGCTTTCTGAAAAAACAAAACTTCCGGTGTGGCAGCCACACAGTTTTTAAGCACATCATCAAATTTTTTCAGGTTGACCGAATGAATCAGAAGCAACTGCTTTTCCTGGCGATATACCTGGAAGCCTGAATCATGACTGAGCACATGCATATTGCCCAGGCAATCCCTGAACAATCGTTCAGGTTTGAAATAGAGTGGACCCGAAGTAGCAACAGTATCGCCTTCCAGACTTTTACAAATCAGTTCCGCTTTCGACAAATATTGTCTGAAAATCAGCAAATAAACCAGGTTGCTGTCTATTTCATAGTCAAGTACCGCGTAGTGTTCATCCTTGAAAAATGCCTCATTCACATTGGCTTTAATCTCTACTTCCTGCAATTCTGTGGCCTTTCGCGTAAGATAAAGGGTCAGTGTAAAAGAAGTGGCATCGAGCAGGATGGTTTTTGTTTCAAACCCGATGTAACTAACAATCAGCGTTGCAGGAAGGCTGTCGATGAAAAATGAAAACGCCCCTGTTTTATCGGTTATCGTGCCGATACGCCTCCCTTCAATGGACAGGTTAACGCCGGGAATCCCTGTTTTCTTCCCCGATTCAATAACCTTCCCATAATAAAAATTATATTGTTTCTGGGCAACAGAAGAAGTGCCTGCAACATGAAGCAGGAAAAGCAATATCCAGAACCACCGGTAAGTTTTATTGTCCAGAATTTTCAACCCTTGTAGAATTTAAAACTGGGAAACAATCTCTTCAAATTTACGCAAAAATTTATTACCAAAATCTACAATGAGGCTGTATCAAAAGTCTTTTTACCGCGGAGATACGCAAAGAATGCGCAAAGTTCCTCAAAGCTATTCGGTTGAAATATAACACTTAGCGGTTCTCTGCGGTTTCCCTTAGCGGTTCTCTGCGG
>JBAXFM010000305.1:0-6013 GCA_037139855.1 Bacteroidota bacterium | reverse complement strand
ACTTAGGATCTTGTGCCTTCGGGCGTGGGGGTTCGAGTCCCTTCATCCGCACAAAATATTGTTGTACAACCAATACAAGACCATTTTCATGAACATTACCACAGAAAGTACAGGACCACTGACTGTCCTGCTTAAAATCGAGATCGTCCCGGCTGATTATGCAGCTGCCATTGAGAAACAAATTGGAGATTACAAGCGCAAAGCGAATATCCCCGGATTCAGGCCTGGTCACATTCCCACAGGCTTAATAAAAAAAATGTACGGGAAAGCCATCCTTGCAGATGAAGTCAATAAACTGATTTCGGACAACCTGGTAAGTTATATCAGGGACGAAAAAATTGACATTCTCGGTAATCCGTTGCCTAACCTGGAAAAAAATTCAGCCATTGATTTTGACAATCAGGATTCGTTTGAATTTTATTTTGATCTCGGCCTCGCCCCTGCCTTTACCATCCCCGTTGATCAGGACCTCGAAATCGACAAATATATCATCGGCGTTGATGATGGGATGATTGACAAATATATTGAAGATACCCGCAAACGGTTTGGCAAGCCAATCGTAATAGCGGATGCCGTTGAAATCAATGAAACAGAAACAGCATCAGAAGAAACAGGTGATGAAGCCGAAGAAACGAAAACCGAGCCCAAAGAACCTGCTGTTGAACCAGCCGAAATGAATCAGGAATTCTTTGAAATGGTATATCCGGGCCTTAACCTGCAAACCGAAGAAGATTTCAGGAACCAGGTGAGAAAGGATGCATCCATGAGTTTTGAAGCTGAAACAGACAAACTGCTTTTTTCGAATATCACCGACGCCCTGGTAAAACACACCGAAATGCCTTTGCCCGATGAATTTCTGAAACGCTGGCTCCTCGACAACAATGAAGGCAAGTATACCCCGGAAGAAATTGAAAAAAACTATACTTCCTTTGCCGAATCGATGAAATGGCAGCTTATTGAAAATAGAATTATCAAAGAAAACGACCTCGCCGTGAAGGATGAGGATATCAGGAACTATATCAAAACTTATATGTTCCGCCAGATGAATGTTGCGGATATGGAACCTGAAATGCAGGAACGCTATGAATCGATCGTTGATACATTCATGAAAAACAAAGAACAGGTGCAGCGGATCAACGACCAGCTCTACAATTCAAAAATGATGGAATTCTTCAAAGCCACCATGACTTTCCACCCAAAGGAGATTTCCTATGAAGATTACATCAAATTAGCCGCTGCCAGTCATGACCATGATCACGAGCACGATCACGATCATGAACACGATCACAACCATGAACACGGACATGATCACGACCATGACCACAATCACGACCACAATCACGACCATGATCACAAACATTGATAATTAAAAAACGAACAAAATGATCGACGAATTTTCAAAATATGCCATCGGTCACAAAGGCATCAACAGCCTGACGCTGGCAAAATATAAATCAATATCCTCAAATTACATTTCACCGACCATCATTGAAGAAAGACAGCTGAACGTTGCCACCATGGATGTTTTTTCCCGATTAATGATGGACCGTATTATTTTCCTGGGTGTTCCCATTGATGACTATGTGGCCAACATTATTCAGGCACAGCTGCTTTTTCTTGAATCTGTTGACTCACGCAAGGATATTCAGATTTATCTCAACACCCCCGGCGGATCAGTGTATGCAGGTTTGGGTATTTACGACACCATGCAATACATCAATCCGCATGTTGCAACAATTTGTACAGGCATGGCTGCCTCCATGGGAGCTATCCTGCTTTGTGCCGGTGAAAAAGGCAAACGTACAGCCCTCAAGCATTCACGTATCCTGATTCATCAACCAATGGGAAGTGCAGAAGGCCAGGCGTCAGATATTGATATTACTGCCCGTGAAATTCAGAAACTCAAGAAAGAGCTTTATGAAATAATCTCACTTCACTCAGGCCAGCCTTACAAACGTATCCTCAAAGATGCTGATCGCGATTACTGGATGACCAGCGAAGAGGCCCGCGATTATGGGATGATCGACGAAATCCTTATCCGGTCGAAAAAAGAAAATTAATGGCAAAGTCAACAGACAAATGCTCTTTCTGCGGCCGGGCAAAGCGGGAGACCAGAATGCTCATAGCCGGTCTTGACGGTCATATCTGCGATAATTGTGTTCTCCAGGCACAGATCATTCTTCAGGAGGAACTGGCAACAGATAAAAAGAAGGATTTGCCCGATTTTGTGCCGATGAAGCCAATCGAGATCAAGAAGTACCTTGATCAGTTCGTCATTGGCCAGGATGAGGCAAAAAAAGTAATTTCAGTCGCCGTTTATAATCACTACAAACGATTGGCCCACGACAAAGACGCCAAGCCTGACGATGTTGAGATTGAAAAATCGAATATTGTGATTGTTGGTGAAACCGGTACAGGAAAAACCTTACTGGCCCGTACGGTTGCTAAAATGCTCAACGTGCCTTTCTGCATTGCAGATGCCACAGCCCTCACCGAAGCCGGGTATGTTGGCGAAGACGTTGAAAGTATCCTGGTACGACTGCTCCAGGTGGCCGATTATAATATTGCCGCTGCTGAACGGGGAATCATTTTTATCGACGAAATCGACAAGATCGCACGGAAGGGCGACAATCCTTCCATCACCCGTGATGTGAGCGGCGAAGGGGTTCAGCAGGCGCTGTTGAAGATGCTCGAAGGATCCATTGTCAATGTTCCGCCACAGGGTGGCCGGAAGCATCCTGAACAGAAAATGATCCAGATCAATACCAAAAACATTTTGTTCATTACCGGTGGCGCCTTTGACGGGATCGAGAAAAAGATCGCAAACCGGCTTCAGACGAACAAAATCGGGTACAAAGCAGACCGGAAACATGAAAATATTGACAAGGACAACATTCTTCAATACATTACGCCGGTCGACCTGAAATCATTCGGTTTAATCCCTGAACTTGTTGGCAGGTTGCCCATTGTTACATTTATGCACACCCTGGATAAAAAAACGCTTCGCAGGATTCTTACCGAACCCAAAAATTCACTCATCAAGCAATACACAAAATTGTTTGACCTGGATAACATCAAACTGGTATTCGATGAAGACGCCTTGGTTTTTATCGTTGACAAGGCGATTGAGTTTAAACTGGGAGCCAGAGGTTTACGATCTATCCTGGAAGGGATTATGAATGATGCAATGTTTGAATTACCTTCGAAAAGCAATACCAAAAATTTCCAGGTATCCGCATCCTTTGTTGAAGCACAGTTCAGGAAAACCAGCATGGCCCATTTAAAGGTTGCCTGATACCAAACCCGGCATTGTTTTCGTTATCATTAAGATCTTTTCAACCGGGAAATCGATGCGCAAAGGAACCCTGATCTTCATTTCCGTAATCCTATGCCGGATCTTTGTCTTCTCTCAGGATACGACCAAAACGATATCACCGACTCAGATAGTGGAAGGTGACACCATTACGTTGATTGATGTCAAGCCTGTTGTCATTTTTCCCCCGGTTGTTTTTCAGAGCAGGCGGGAATCTGCCCGATATGATAAATTGGTTTATAATGTTAAGAAAGTTTATCCTTATGCCAAATTAGCAGGACAAAGACTGGCGGTTTATAAAGCCATCATGGATACAATTCCTACAGAAAGTGCGCGAAAATTATTCATCAAAAAAGCAGAAAAAGAATTGCAGAATCAGTTCGGGGATGAAATAAAGGATCTGACATTTTCCCAGGGAAAAATCCTTATAAAGCTGATTTACAGGGAAACAGGCAATTCAACATTTGATATTGTCAAGCAACTCAGGGGTGGATTCACGGCTTTTATCTGGCAAACCATGGCAAGAATTTTCGGGTATGATCTTAAAACTGATTATGATCCCGGTGGCACCGACCAGGCCATCGAGCAGATTGTACTCATGATAGAATCAGGCGCAATTTAGTTTTGAATTTAGTTTAATAACCATAACTTTACAGGCGAATCACGAATAAACAGATGAAGCTATCCATCATCATCGTTAACTACAACGTCAAGTATTTTTTGGAGCAATGCCTTCATTCGGTTCAAAATGCCTGCAACGGAATTGAATCGGAAATATTTGTTGTTGACAACGACTCCGTAGATGGTTCAGTTAAAATGGTCAAAGACAAATTCCCTCTGGTTCATCTGATTGAAAATAAGGATAACAAGGGCTTTTCGTCAGCAAATAATCAGGCAATCCGGAAATCGAAGGGAGAATATGTGCTGTTGCTTAACCCCGATACCATTGTGGAAGACGACACCCTGCGAAAAGTCGTCGACTTCATGGACCAGCATCCTGATGCCGGGGGCCTTGGCGTGAAAATGCTCGACGGAAAGGGAAAATTTCTCCCTGAGAGCAAACGCGGACTGCCATACCCATCTGTGGCTTTCTTTAAAGTTTTTGGGTTATCCTCCCTGTTTCCAAAATCAAAATTATTCAGCACCTATAACCTGGGGTACCTGGATAAAGATAAAATTCACGTGGTGGATGTGCTTGCCGGCGCTTTTATGCTACTAAGGAAAAAAGTTCTTGATAAAATTGGTTTACTCGACGAAGCCTTTTTCATGTATGGCGAAGATATCGACCTGAGTTACCGCATTACCCTGGCAGGATATAAAAATTACTATTTCCCCGAAACCCGTATCATCCATTACAAAGGAGAAAGTACAAAAAAAGGCAGCCTGAACTATGTTTTTGTATTTTACAATGCCATGATCGTGTTTGCCCGTAAACATTTCTCAAAAGAGAATGCCCGGTCATTTTCAGTGATGATCAACATCGCTATCTACTTCCGGGCGTTTATTTCAATTCTCACCCGGTTCTTCAACAAAATTATGCTGCCACTGTTAGATGCACTGTTGATTTTTGCCGGTATTTTTCTTATCAAAGATTACTGGGAAAGGCATTTTATTTTTCCCGACGGAGGGCATTATCCCTACGCGTTTATCCACATTGCGGTTCCGGTTTACCTTTCGATCTGGTTGTTATGCATTTACCTGAGTGGCGGATATGATAAGCCGATCAGGTTGAGACGAATGGTGCAGGGGATGGTGGTTGGCACCATTATTATCCTGGTTTTATATTCCTTACTCAATGAGCATTACCGGTTTTCGAGGGCGCTCATTATCCTGGGCGCCATATGGGGCACCATGATCATGCTGACCGAACGGTTTCTGCTTCATTATTTTAACATCAATGGCTACAAGCTGAATTCCGACAAGAATAAAAGGTTCGTCATCATCGGGGAAAAAGAAGAATCAGAACGTGTTTCTGAACTGCTCCAGCAAACCGGAATGAATCCTTCCTTCACAGGTCTTGTGAGCTATCATCATCACCGGAACAATTCCAACGGTTTTATCGGCCACCTCGGACAAATCAAGGAAATCATCAACATCCATAAAATCAACGAAGTCATTTTCTGTGCGAAAGATGTTCCGGCGCAGGTGATCATCGACAAGATGTCGGAATTGAAAAATGAACAGGTTGATTACAAGATCGCACCACCCGAAAGTCTTTCGATCATCGGAAGCAACTCAATTAACACCTCCGGCGATTTGTATGTGATTGACATCAACGCAATTATTAAAAAATCAAACCGGAGAAAAAAACGAATGCTTGATTTCCTGGTGGCTTTGACATTGCTTGCATTATATCCCATCGCCTTGTTCATTGTTAGAAATCCGGTAGGATTGATCAGAAATATATTCTCGGTTTTATTCTCCTTTAAATCCTGGATCGGCTTTACTGCCCATGCTGAATCAGAAGCAGGCAAACTTCCTGAGATTAAACAAGGCGTTCTGAATCCGCTGGATGCATTTCAAAATAAAAATGTACCCGAAGAAACTACCTTCCGCCTTGACCTGCTGTATGCCCGTGACTACAAATTGACCAACGATTTGAATATCATCATCCGGGGATTCAGAAATTTAGGAAGGATCTAAAAGTTATTTCTATTTAAAATCGTTCAAAATAAGAAAAAGAGTTACCTTTGCATCAAT
>JBAXFM010000304.1:0-6027 GCA_037139855.1 Bacteroidota bacterium | reverse complement strand
ATGAAAAGGTCAAAAGACCAGAAAAAATTCAAAGAAGGCCTTCAAAAGGGGCAGAAAATTATTACCATTGGCGGTATTCATGGCAGAATTGTTGAAATTCAGGAAACGACGGTAACCATCGAAGTTGAAAACAGTGTAAGGCTTCGCATTGAGAAAACAGCGGTAGCCATGGATAACAGTCAGACCATCGAAGCCAAGTAACCAGTTATAATCCATCACCGATGAAATCCGATTTTCTTGAATTCATCGGAAATGCCCGGCAACGACGCAGTGAAAAGTTCAGAAACCAACTGTATATATTTCTGATCTGTTTGGTGCTGTCTATTTTTATCTGGGCATTGGTGCGGCTTTCCAAAGAGTATTACTATTCGATTGAGTACCATCTTGTCTATACCCAGGTTCCTTCGAACCTTCGGATTCTTCACCTTTCCGACTCAACCATCAACCTCCGGATTAAAATCCAGGGATTTGAATTCTTTTCTGAACAGTTTATTATCAAACAATACAGGGAGGTGGAGGTCAGCCTGCACAATGTAAGATTGCTGTATTCTGGGGAGCATACACGTGGATATTTGTTAACCAACAGAATCGGTAAAGAGGTAATCTCCCAAAACAATTTTCCAAGTGAAGTTTATTTTGTTTCACCTGACACTTTGTTTTTTGAGTTTGAAAAACAGACTGTAAAAAAAACATCCCAGCGCAATGACACAGATGCAATCCAATTGGAGATCAATGGAAAGGATACCATCATTCATCGCTCCGACAGTATTGCAACAAAATTCAATTCCAGAAAAAGCACTAACAACAAAAAATAGCGGAATGCTGAAAATCGGGCTGACCGGAAATATAGGGAGTGGGAAAACGATGGTTGCCGGCGTATTTTCCACCTTGGGTATTCCGGTATACCATGCAGATGATGAATCGAAAAAATTCCTGGATGATCCAATAGTAAAAAATGTAATCCTAAAACATTTCGGATACGGAGTACTTACCAATGACCAGGAAATTAACAGACGATCGCTTGCCTCCATTGTTTTCACAGATGAACGTGCGCTCAAACTGCTGAATTCAATTCTTCATCCAAGGATCATGCAGGACTTCCGCAACTGGGCCACATTGCAAACACACACGTCCTATGTGATACAGGAAGCCGCCATCATTTTCGAAAGTGGTTTCAAATCAGAATTCAACTATATCATTCATGTTTCATGCCCCAAAGAAATAGCCATCGACCGTGTCATTAAAAGAGACAAAATCGATGGCCATTCAGTGTTGCGGCGAATGCAGTTTCAACTGGATGATGCAGAAAAGTCGGGGTTATCTGATTTCGTGATCCGAAATGACGGTTCTGAAATGGTGATTCCGCAGGTACTTTTCATCCATCAGCAGTTGTTAGAGATTGGCACGAAGCGCAACGATGATGTTGCGTCCGGGGCTACTGATGCCTGAGGCAAATTTGCGGTAGTTTTCATCGAGAATATTTTCCATACCAAGTTCAATATTAACATGACGTTCAATCTGGTAGCTTAACTTAAGGTTCAGCGTGTACCATGATGGCATGCCGTATGGGGTCGCATATTGTTCATTATCTTCTCCGCTGTTGCTAAACTGACTGATTCGTTTCCAGCCATTGTACATCACATAAAAATCTCCCTTGAATTTTTTCACCTCCAGACGGAATGAAGTCATACCAAATACCGGCGGGATATGATCAAGCGGAAGACTGGCCGTTTCATCATAACCATAAGTATAGGTGAGGTTGCTCAGAATGGAGAAGGAACGGGTAACCTGTGCCAGAATACTTCCCTGAAGCCCGCAAATGAAAGCATTGCCTGTGTTTACAGGCGCCAGTGTTTGATATTTTGTACCATCAATGGTAATCGAATCCTGTCCGTTATAGGCAAAGGGCCGGATTACCTGTGCATTCTTCAGCCAGTTGTAAAAACCTGTTCCTTCAATTCTAACTTTTCCAAGAATCGTTTTTGCAACAGACAATTCGACATTGTATGAATACTCAGGCTTGAGGTCAGGATTGGGAACAACGATGGTATTTGCTTCCACCACGTTGATCTTGGTGAGATCATCCATGTTGGGAGCCCTGAAACCGGTAGAACCGATCAGGGAGAATTTCCAGTCATGTCCCGGGGTGGCGACAAGGCCGAGATAACCATTCAAAGCTGTGTTTTTCTGGGTAATGTTCGGGTCAAACGGAATGGCTGCAATTTTCACCATGGCATCGGAATAGGCAGCATCCAGGGTTACATAATTGAACCGGATACCCTGTGAAAACTCAAGCGCCTGACTGATCTTCCAGTTATTCGAAGCGAATGCTGAAAAATACATCATGTTAGCCTTCTGGTCAGGAAACCTGGTTGCCCTGTCGTAAGTGATGGCGCCGGTCTTGATATTTTCATTGTATGCCGTGGAACCAACCTTGTTATAATCTAGCTCGATCCCATAATGAAGATTGTCTTTGGAAGCAAGCTTCTTGTCAAAATCGGCGTTAAATGAGAAAACACCAACTGTTTCAAGGTTGAATTTCTTTTTTGAACTGCCAAAACCACGCTGAATCCTGTCCTCTTTAACATACTGATAACCAATAATAAAAGAGGCATGATCAAAGATTACTCCATTGAGATTGTACTCTGCCTTCAATGATCCAAGGAAACGGGCCTGCGGTCCATAGTACCATTCGGCATAACTCATGGTCGAATCATTTTGCATCTCGGTCAACCGATCGTAACGGGGAATATCGCTTGAGTTGGAATATTGAACATTCAGTGTATACTTGCTGTGAACGCTGGGTTGGAATAACACTTTACCCAGGAAATTATATTGCGAATAGGCCGATCCCTTCTGAATCCAGGGTTTATCATTGACCATGGTAACATCCTTCCCATTGTCGGTGCCGGCATAATAGATGCGCTCGCCAAATGTTCCATACGCCGGATTGCGAACTTTTCCTTCGCGAAGGTCGCCAAAATCGCTGTAGGAGAAATTCAGCAATACAGCAAGTTTTTTCCATCCGAGGTTCAGGTTGATCCCACCAGTTTTTTCAGTATTCGCTGAGGAAAACCTGCCCAGCAGGTTTCCATGAATCTCCATTTTTCCCGTTGTCGAGAGCACGGGATCTTTGGTAATGAAGTTGATCACGCCACCCAATGCATCACTGCCATAGATGGTTGAACCAGGTCCATAGAGGATTTCGGTAGATGCCAGCCCGAAAGGATCGACCGTAATGGCATTTTGAAGGTGACCGGCACGATAAATTGCATTATTCATGCGGATCCCATCAACCACGAGCAACACTTTGTTTGCCTCGAAGCCATGGAGTACCGGACTGCCACCCCCTAACTGGCTGGTTTGAACGAAAACCTGGCCGGTTTGCTCCAACATGATTCCTGCATTCTGAGGATTGTTAAAAGCAATGTTCTTAGCCTGGATCACTTCAATTTTGTTGGGAAGGTCGGACCGCTTTTCCTCTGAACGGTTCCCGGTGATGACAAATTCATCAAGTTTGATTACATTTTCAGTGAGATAAATTTTCGAGGAAGAAGGCATTCCTGATTTCAACACTTTAAATGACTGAAATGCCACATGGGTAAAATACAGAGAATCTGTTGAATTAAAACCAGTGAGATCAGCCACTCCATCGGTGTTGGTAATCACCATGTGTGTTTTACCCTGGTTGGAAATACTGACCTGGCTGATCGGCTGCAGATCAGATTTGTCGAAGACTTTAACCTGCTGAGCCTGAAGGGCAGCAGCAAAAAAGATTAGAAAAACGGATATTATCGTAAGTATTCTCATGTCGATATGTTTTTATAAATGATTGAAATGAATAAAAAGTTCTTTAAAATTTCTCGCAGATTTATCGGCAATTTCTCGCAGATTTTCGCGGATTAAATCGCAGATTTTCGCAAATTATAAGCAATTCTTCTTGAAATCAGCGTGAATCAGCGTTCAAATCAGCGTAAATCTGCGAGAAAATCAGGATGAAAATCAGCGAGAATCTGCGAGAAAATAAAAATCGGAAAAAGATGTATTGGAAAATAATTTTCAGGAAAGCTCGGGAGGCGGGCTCCAGGTGGGGAGTAACGTTGAATTCAATAAAATTCTGACTAAGGGGAAAACTAATTTACCGGTGCATGAAGTACTCAAATCAATAGTGGGTTGTGAAAGAAAAATCATATTCACATGGTCCCACATGGCATAATTAAGTTTGTTCTGATCAACCCGCTTTAACCCGGCAAACAATGTTGACTCTTTGACATCATGAACACAGATAAAGACTGTTGTTCGTCCGGTTTTTATTTCACGTTTGATATCATACATGACACCATGGTACCTGAACTCCTTTTTATCGATGCGGTGGAATTCCTGATCATGCTCCACGTCCACGATGCTCAGAATGGTTATTTTAGCATCAGCACGCTCAATCATATATTGCATCTCAGCCCTGGTCATGTATTTGTGAAATTCAAAAAGGAAGTAATACCCCATTGAATTAAACAAAAAAAGGAGGAGAATAGAATATATCAGTAACCTTTTCAAAAACACCTGAATAATTTTGGTGGGCAAAGATAAAGAAATTTACATATATCGGGCAGGTAAACATCAAATCACTTAATTTTGCGTCACAAACCATTCGTATGAAAACGCTCAAAATATCTGCCGTCTCTTACCTGAACACCTTCCCGTTTGTTTTTGGACTCAGGCAGTCAGGGATTTTACAAAACTTCAGTCTTGAGCTTGATGTTCCGTCACTTTGCGCTGAAAAATTAAAAAACGGAGTTGTTGATATTGCTCTGGTTCCGGTAGGCGCTTTACCTGAAATCAATCCGTATCATTACATTTCCGACTTTTGCATTGGTGCGGTAAGCGAAGTGAAAACCGTATTGCTTTTATCGAAAGTTCCCCTCGAAAAGATAAGCCATGTATACCTCGATTTCGACTCACGAACCTCGGTAGAGTTGGTGAAGGTACTTGCCAGAAATCATTGGAAGATCAGCCCAAAATGGGACAACCTGAAACCGGGGCAGTCTGTTTCCACAGAGAAATTTGAATCCCTTGTAGCCATCGGTGATAAAACGTTCTCTATCAGGAAGGATTTCCCCTACATTTACGACCTGGCAGCCGAATGGATCAGTTTTACCGGACTGCCATTTGTATTTGCCGTGTGGGTATCGCGAAAACAACTGCCCGACGATATCCTTTCAATGTTTAATGGCGCCCTTGCATACGGAATCGATCACAAACGCGAATGTATTGAATATTTCCGTGATAGACTACCGGGCTGCGATGATTGCCTCTCCTACCTTGAAGACAATATTTCCTACGAATTTGACAATAAAAAGAAGGAAGGTTTAAACGCTTTTCTTACATTCCTGAAATAGCGCCGTCCCTGGTCAACCATCATTTTTGTCTGATTGTCGAATTCAGTAAAAAATGTACTATATTTGTGTAGTCAAAAATAGTAAGTGTACCATATTGCTTCTAATCAGGAAACAATCTTCACTATGGTTACCCTTGATCCCTTCCTTCCATCCCAACCTTTAAACGCTTTTATCATGAAAACGACAACATTAATTTTATTGTTGATGATGCCGGTCTTTGTTTTTTCTCAGCAGGATTGGTTCAAATCTGCTACCTCAGAGCATCAGTGGCAGAATGTCGGAAATACCGGGTTTTCTGCAGGAGGATCCTATTACACAAGCCTTGCCTTCAGTCCGGCTGATGAGCAACCCTATGTGGCCTATGTTGATATCCCGTTTGGGCCGGGAAATACAGGTCCGGGAACGGTCATGAAATTTAACGGTACGCAATGGGAGAATGTGGGAGTTGCCGGATTCACCGGTGTTACGATTGGATATACCAGTCTTGCCTTCAGCCCTGTGGATAAACTTCCATATGTGGCCTTTGCTGCCGGCTGTTCAAGCAGCCTTCAGGCAACCGTTATGAAGTTTAACGGAGACAATTGGGGTTTTGTTGGAAACGGGGGGTTTTCACCGGGTACAGCTGCATTCA
>JBAXFM010000303.1:0-6075 GCA_037139855.1 Bacteroidota bacterium | reverse complement strand
CGGTCGGCAGGATGAGATATCTTAATCAGGGGCTCATTTTTCGAAGCGCTGACGAACAGAAATGGCAGCAAAATGATTGCTCCCAGGGTAAAACGCACTCCATTGTATGTAAAAGGCCCCACATAGTCCATGCCGATGCGCTGGGCAACAAAGGCGAAGCCCCAGATGACGGCAGCGAGCAGAAGGATAAGGTCGGAGCGGAGGGTGTTATGATACATCAAAGGGAAATGTTAAATGACGAATGACAAGTGACAAATGACGAATGACAAGTGACGAATGACAAGTGACGAATGACAAGTGACGAATGACGAAGGAATGGTCGGATCGTTATCACAAATTGATGAAAAAACCGTAAATGAAATATTATAATATTGTAACTGGTCTTTTAACACTGAATTTGTCATTCGTCATTCGTCACTCGTCATTATTCTATTGTTATTTCATCCGCAAACAGCCAGGCCTTGTTTCCTGCGCCCGAATGCCATGCGGGACAAACGCCCCGGTTTTTTGCAGTTACTTTGATATATCTGACTTTGTTTCCTTTCAGGATGACAGAAAACTGTTTGGTTACCGGACCCTCATGGCGTTCGTCAACATCATTTGCAATGGTTGATACCTTTGTAAACGTCGACCCGTCTTCCGAAGTCCACCAGGTGACCTCATTTGGCATGAAGATCCATGCACCCTGGTCCTGAAAGCATCCGAGGGAAAGTTTATGAATTGGTTGCATCACTCCAAGGTCAACCACTGCTTCGATATCCACTCCTTCATATCCCTGCCAGGTTCCGGTGCGGAAATTGTCTTTTCCGGTCACGAAGTCGATCAGCGCCAAATCTCCTCCCGCGGAATACTGGCCGGCATAGGCAGTATGCAAACTGATCTTGCGGTTTTTCGGGATTTGTGTAAAACGCGCTTCAATGGGAAAACTTTTTGGACCATCCTTGCTGATAGCAAATGCCCGGAGGGTAGCAGATTTGCGCAGGATGAATGGCCGCTGATAGATGCTAGATCTCATGGTAGGTTCCGATCCGTCGAGCGTAAAATGAATTTCTACCCCCGGGAGGGCACAGGAGATGGCAACCACCGTAGAATCCATAAAGGTACGACTTCCCTGGTATACCGATGGAACCGGGGTGATTGCATACTCAGAGATCCATGAGTCGGGAAATCCTCCATAACCTGCTCCCCAGGCTTTGTTGGGTTGTGCTCCCATGTTGAATACCAGTTCCCCGCCTTTGAGAATATCGGCATGGGTGATGTAACATTTTGTTTGCGGCTTGCCATTCAGACTGGCCGATTGAATGTAAAAATTTTGGTCGCTTAGGTTGATGGCCTTGATGGTCAGGGACTTTCCGTTTTCCATTTTAATGGTGGCCCTTGGAAATACCGGTGATCCGATCGCGTATATCCCTGAACCAGGGGTGACAGGGTAAAATCCCATGGCACTGAACACGTACCAGGCCGACATTTGTCCGCAATCTTCATTGCCGATCAGCCCATCCGGGGTATTCAGATAGAAGTTTTTACAAATGCGGTGTACCAGTTCCTGGGTTTTCCAGGGAGTTCCCGCATAGTCATACAGGTAGGCCATATGATGACTGGGTTCGTTGCCATGGGCATATTGCCCGATGAGGCCACTGATGTCGGCTTGATCGCGTCCGGTGGTTTTTGAATCGGCAGCAAACAAATCATCCAGTTTCAAAGCAAACTTGTCGCGACCACCCATGAGCATCATCAATCCACCCAGGTCCTGAGGCACATAAAAACTATATTGCCAGGCATTGGCTTCTGTATAATTGAAATTCACTTCAGAAGGATCAAACGGGGTGAACCACGTTTCATTCGATTTGGCACGCATGAAACCGGTGATCCGGTCATACATGTTTTTATAGTTCTGTGCCCGAACCAGGTAAGTTTTATAATCATCCTGCTTCCCCAACGATTTGGCCATCATGGCGATACACCAGTCGTCGTATGCATATTCCAGGGTTTTTGAAACAGATTCTCCTTCAGCGTCGGCTGGAATATAACCCTTCGTTTTGTAGTATTTTAACCCGAGATGATCCTGTTCTGCACTGTTTTTCATCGCTTTAAGCGCTTTTTCACTGTCAAAACCGCTGATTCCTTTCAACCATGCATCTGCAATGACAGGAACAGCATGGTAACCAATCATGCAACCGGTTTCGTTCGACGAAAGCTCCCATACCGGCAGCATCCCGCCTTCATCGTTCTGACGGAGAAAGGTATTCACAAAGTCAGTCACCCTTTTTGTTTCAATGATCGTGTACAAGGGATTGGCAGCACGATAGGTGTCCCAGAGCGAGAAGACGGTGTAATAGTCGAATCCATCCGTTTTGTGAATTTTAAGATCCCGGCCGCGGTATTGCCCGTCAACGTCACTGTAAATATTCGGCTGCAACATGGTGTGATAGAGGGCCGTATAAAACACGGTCTGCTGATCAGGGGTACCACCTTCTACCCGGATCTTTCCCAGGGCGCTATTCCAGGCAGATGATGCCTGGCTTTCAATGGAATCGAAATCCCAGCCTGCAATTTCCGCGTCAAGGTTTCTTCTTGCACCATCGATGCTAACACCGGATATGCCCACCTTCACCAGAATCTGCTCATTGAGCGCGGTGGTAAAGGTGAAAAATGCCTTGATGTTGTCTCCGCTCGCTTCTTTTAAATCAGTGGACAACTTTTCTCCCGACATGATTGACCAGGATTTGAACGGCTTGGAGAACTTTGCCACAAAGAAGATCATCTGCCTGGCTGCCCATGCCTGCGACACCCTGAAACCTGTTACTTCATCAGGACCCGAAACGGTTAATCCTGATTCGATGACCTTGTCGCGATGCTTTAAATCGATGACTATATTCGATTGATCTGATGCTGAATAAGTATACCGGTGAAAACCGGATCTTGCGGTGGCTGTCAGTTCGGCAGTTACCTTATTCATCAACAGTTTCACCCGATAATATCCGGGGATGGCAATTTCGTCTTTTTTATCGAAAGGGGAGGAGTAGCCATAATCTTTCAGGTTCACAGGGCCGGTTACCGGCATGATCAGGATGTCGCCGTAATCGGAACAGCCGGTGCCGCTCAGATGGGTATGACTGAATCCATAAATCACCGAATCCGTTCCATGATAAGCTGAACATCCGTCCCAGCCATCGAGGCGGGTATCAGGACTGAGTTGCACCATGCCAAATGGAACGCTGGCCCCCGGGAAGGTGTGGCCATGGCCCCCCGTGCCGATGAAGGGGTTAACATAACCGGTAAGCGAACCGGATTTTTGCGCGTTGACAATCAGGGAAATGACTGCCAGCAAACAAATCAGGAACCTCCTGACTTTTATTTTGTAAATCATGGGTCGGGAAATGAGGCATTAATAGGTATCAACCAAGCTTTTAACATTGATAAGCTCAGCCATCTTCGCATTCTTCTTTGGAGTTATAAATTCGACATCCACCGATTCACCCGGCAACATGTCAAAGTAATTATCAGAGAATTCTCCCTTTACTGAAGTGGAAAGGTAAAGATTTTTCACAAGTTTATCGCAGGTCAGGTGTATTGTGTAACCATTTTTAGATTGTGTCACCGTCTTGCCGATCACCGGAACAGGTAACGCTAAATCCTTTGGCGAAACGAAATAATAGATGTTTTTTGTTTTGACCCACGAAAATCCAACACCTTTCAATGTGACCAGGAGCAACATTTCCCTGGGATTATGGTTGCCCAGCAAGGCTGATTGTAAGGTATCATAGTACACCAGAGAAGTATTTCCGGGGATGTCAACGGTAAAGCCCTCATCAGAATACAGATTTCCGGCAAAATCCAGTAGCTTAACTGTCATCGTAGCCCTGCAGAAATCGGGATCATCGGTGGAAATGTAAACTTTTATGTGTCCATCCTCTACCACAGGTGAAATGAGTACTTCATCGTAAACAGATGGAAGGGCGTATTGAAGCGCTTTCTTTTTTCCATAATAATCGCGCGATGACCATGATACGACTGGCCAGCAGTCATTCAACTGCCAGAACATGGTTCCCATGCAATATGGCTTTGCCCTGCGATGTGCCTCGATGGCTGCAACGATACCTTTTGACTGTAACAGCTGACTTACATAACCGTATGATTCAAAATTTTTAGGCTTCCTGTAGTCCCGTAAAAGGTATTCGTCAATGAGTTCATACCCGGTAGCATGTTTCTGATGCGCCTTCATCACCGGAGATCCAAGGGCACGGTCCTCGGGATTGGTGATTTTTTTGATGGTTGAATAATCAGGAAAGCTCTGGAAACCATATTCCGACATAAACCGGCCCACCTTTTTTTCATAGTTGATAAAAGGTTCCTTCCCCCACCAAACACCCCAGTAGTGTGAATCACCTTCGGTGAGACTTTCGGGGCGGCCCCAACCATTGAGTGGTGATGAAGGGATATAAGCCCTGGTGGTATCAAACCGTTTGACATTATTTGACAGGATGAGATGGAAAATCGTTCGGTAATTTCTGTAAATCGCGGCAGAATCTTCGGCATTATAACCATATTGCTTTTGCCATCCCCAGTTTTTCCAGCCCTCATCAATTTCGTTGTTGCCGCACCAAATGGCAATGCAGGGATGGCGTCGTAACCTCACAATATTCTGAATGGCCTCATCGCGCACATTGTCAAGAAAATCTTTGTTGCCCGGATACATGGCACATGCGAACATGAAGTCCTGCCACACCATGATGCCATATTCGTCGCACAGGTCGTAGAAAATATCATTTTCATAGATGCCGCCACCCCACACGCGAAGCATGTTCATGTTGGCTAGTCTGACATCCCTGATCAGCGCCAGATAGGCTGAATCCGTTACACGCGGCACGAAGTTATCCTGGGGGATATAATTGGCGCCTTTGATAAATGCAGGGACCCCATTGACTTTATAATAAAAGGATCTGCCTGTTGAATCTTTATCCTGAACCAGCTCAATGGTGCGCAGACCGATTTTCTGACGGCCTTCACCTGCCAGTCGTCCATTAAAATAAACCTCATAGCCAAAGTTATACAGATACTGAAATCCCATGCCGTTTGGCCACCAGCGTTTCGGATTTTTAATGGAGAAATCACCCCTGATCTGGTTTGGGCCTTTATTCAGAATTACCGATTGTCGTAAAATTTCAGTGGAGTCGAGGAATATCCTGATATCAGCAGAATCGCCCAATTCCGAAAATATGGTAAATTGTGCAGCCATGTTAGCCAATGAATCCGTGAGTTTTTTCTGAATAAACTGAACGCCAAGAACATTTACCGCATTCCATTCACGGATATAAATCGGACGCCAGATACCGCAGGTAACCAGTGTCGGACCCCAGTCCCAGCCAAAATGATAGGCTGCCTTGCGGCAAACCACCTTTTCATCGCCCGGAAGTTTGTAAGGTAACTTGGCATATTCGGCTTTGTTTTCAGGGATAACTGCCGGGAATTGAATCCGCAGGGTATTGGTGCCGATGCGCAAATTCCGCTTGATATCGACAAACCATTCGCGGAACATGTTATTGGCAACAAGGATCAGTGAATCATTGAGATAAATATTCGCATAGGTATCAAGTCCCTTTGAAACCAGTTCAATGTGGCGCCATGCAAAATTATTCTCGGCATACTGGAATGTTTTCACATATTCCCATCCCACCTCGCCAATCCATTGCAATTTTGACTCATTGTCACGCGAATAGGGGTCAGGAATGAGGTTGTTGCGCATCAGGTCGAGATGAACGGTACCCGGTACCTTTGCCGGAAACCAGTCTTTGGTTCCTGCCCTGCGGAATTTCCAGCCGCCGTCAAGTTCAAAAGTGTTGATATCCTGTGCTGGTGTAAGCTTTGATGACAGTATCAGTATTCCAAGAATTAACAAAGAAAAATAACGGTTCATAGGTAAACAGTTTTATGCAGCAAAATTAGGATTTTCCGGCTTACGATGGAGTGAAATATTTACATGGAGGACCCCCTTCCTCCGGAATGACCCCATCCCCCCAACCCCCTTCCCCAAAAAGGGAAGGGGGAGTACTTCCCTCCCTTTTTGGGGAGGGA
>JBAXFM010000302.1:0-6084 GCA_037139855.1 Bacteroidota bacterium | reverse complement strand
AAAACTTTGCCTATGCAACGCTCTTCTGGGGCGTGGTTGGCATGGTTGTCGGACTTTTACTGGCGTTACAATTCATCTGGCCTGCGCTAACATTCGGCATTCCTTACACCACGTTTGGCCGAATCCGCCCGATCCATACAAATGCCGTCATTTTCGCATTTGTCGGAAACGGAATGTTCACCGGGATTTATTACTCTCTTCAACGTCTTTGCAAAGCGAGAATGTTCAACGACCTGCTTAGCAAGATTAACTTCTGGGGCTGGCAACTGATCATTGTTCTGGCTGCGGTAACCTTTGCCTTTGGAATAACAACCGGTAAGGAATATGCTGAACTGGAATGGCCTATCGACCTTCTGGTAGCAGTGATCTGGCTTGTTTTTGGCGCCAACATGATCGGCACGATCATCAAGCGGCGAACATCGCATATTTATGTGGCCATCTGGTTTTATATTGCCACATTCGTCACAATTACCGTGTTGCATGTGGTAAACAGCCTTGCCATCCCGGTTAATTTATTTAAAAGCTATCCGATTTATGCCGGCGTGCAGGATGCACTGGTTCAATGGTGGTATGGTCACAATGCCGTTGCATTTTTTCTGACCACCCCGTTCCTGGGATTGATGTATTATTTCCTTCCCAAAGCAGCCAACCGTCCGATTTATTCATATCGTTTATCCATTGTCCATTTCTGGGCGCTGATCTTTCTCTATATCTGGGCTGGCCCTCACCACCTTTTATACAGCGCTTTACCAGGCTGGGCTCAGTCGCTGGGCGTCGTCTTTTCAGTGATGCTCATTGCTCCTTCCTGGGGAGGGATGGTGAACGGACTTCTTACCCTTCGTGGCGCCTGGGACCGTGTTCGCGAGGACCCAGTGCTTAAATTCATGGTCGTGGCGGTAACAGCCTACGGAATGTCAACCTTTGAAGGACCGATGATGTCGACCAAAACGGTGAATGCCATCTCACATTTTACCGACTGGACGGTGGGTCATGCTCACATTGGCGCCCTCGGTTGGAATGGTTTCCTCACTTTTGCTGTTCTTTACTACCTGATTCCCAGGATGTGGCAAACACAACTTTTTTCTAAAAAACTTGCGAATCTACATTTTTGGATTGGTACCCTTGGGATTATATTCTATGCAGTACCACTGTATTGGGGCGCCATTACCCAGGCTTCCATGTGGAAAGAATTTACCGCCGACGGATTCCTGAAATATCCGAATTTTCTTGAAACAGTTACCCAACTGGCGCCAATGTATGCCACCCGCGCCATTGGAGGAGGATTATATATTGTAGGTATTGTACTTGGCATTTACAATCTTGTTTTGACCATCAAAGCGGGAAAATTTGTGCCCGAAGAGTCTGCATCAGCACCGGCGCTTTTGAATGCAGGCGACAAACGCGGTTCAGGCGAAGGCATTCATCGCTGGCTTGAGCGCCGTCCGGTTCAGTTTATCCTCGTTGCACTTGTTGCCATCCTCATTGGCGGGCTCATCGAAATTGTTCCTTTGTACCTGGTGAAAACAAATATCCCCACCATTGCCAGTGTGAAGCCCTATACACCGCTTGAATTACAGGGTCGCGACATTTATGTACGGGAGGGTTGTTATACTTGTCATTCGCAGCAAGTTCGCCCGTTCAGATCTGAAACCGAGCGGTATGGTGAATATGCCAAAGCCGGCGAATATGTTTATGATCACCCTTTCCAATGGGGATCAAAACGCAACGGACCGGATCTTTCACGCGAAGGAGTTGTAACAGGTCGTCAGTATAAACCCAATTCATGGCACTACAATCACAT
Source organism: Bacteroidota bacterium (assembly GCA_037139855.1). Classification (GTDB taxonomy): domain Bacteria; phylum Bacteroidota; class Bacteroidia; order Bacteroidales; family FEN-979; genus CAIVAT01. The sequence continues at coordinate 4,283 of JBAXFM010000302.1, read as the reverse complement.
GCTGAATCCGCAACGGTTGAATGAGCAGTCGATTATGCCGACCTATAAGTGGCTGATTGCCGATGACCTTGATATATCTACCACCGCCAAAAAGATCCGCGTGATGCAAACGCTTGGCGTACCATATCCCGAGGGTTACGATAAAATCGCCAATGATGAACTCATGATCCAGGCCAGGGGCATTGCCGACGACCTGAAGAGTCAGGGCATCCAGGTAGAACCCACCAAGGAGATTATTGCGATGATCGCCTATCTGCAAAGGCTCGGCAAGGATGTTCATGCCGCAGGCGCACCAACCGCAACCATCACTGGTAAATAACCCCTGCCATGCTGCGTGATATTTTTAAATCGGTCGGGGGCATTGAAAGCTATGGATTGATCTCCATGATCATTTTTTTGGTCTTCTTTGCTCTTTTGCTACTGCATACCTTCTCGCTTAAAAAGAATGATGTGGAAGACTTCAGTCGCATGCCCCTGGACGATTTTTCAAAGAAATCAGATGATATTCAAGATATTTAAAAATATTTTCTATGGAAATGAATGCACATAATACCGTTGAAAAGGATGAACTGACCGGTGATAAACTGCTGTCGGGTCACGATTATGATAACATCAGAGAATTAGACAATAACCTGCCAAAATGGTGGGTATGGCTGTTCATCATCACCATTGTGTGGTCGGTGATCTACATCTTTGTTTTTGATGTAATCAAGGTCGCCCCTTACCAGGTGGCGGAATGGAAAAATGAAATGGCCGCCGCAGGGGTACAAAACCCCGGACAGCAAGCGCCAGTCGATGCTGCAAGTCTTGTAGCGCTTAGCGATCAGCCAAGTCTGGATGCAGGCAGGGAAATCTGGCTGAAACAGTGCAAAGTTTGCCATCTGGAAGGTGGTCAGGGACTGGTCGGGCCAAATCTTACAGATAATTTTTCCATTCATGGCTGTACCTATGGTGATGTGGTGACCATCATTACCGTTGGAGCGCCTGAAAAGGGAATGATCTCCTGGAAAACACAACTTACAGACGACCAGATTAAGAAAGTTGCCAGTTTTGTCATGACACTGAAAGGTACCACTCCACCAAATCCAAAAGCACCGCAAGGCGAGCCTTGCAAGTGATATGCAAAACCAGGATGATTCTTCAGGCGGCTTTCGCGACCGGTTGTACACCATCGATGAAAGCGGCAAACGACTTTGGGTATTTGCGAAAAAACCAAAAGGGACGCTGACCACTGCAAGGAATATCACCGGCATACTGCTGATGATATTCTTTTTCAGCGCCCCCTTTATCAAAGTCAATGGGCAACAACTGTTGTTGTTTGATTTTCTCCACCGCACATTTGTAATCTTTGGCGTTCAGTTCTGGCCCCAGGATTTCAACCTCTTTTTTATCGGGATGATTGCGCTGATGGTCTTCATCATCCTCTTTACCGTTACCTACGGACGAATCTGGTGTGGATGGGCCTGTCCCCAGACGATTTTCATGGAGGTTCTCTTCCGCCGCATTGAATACTGGATTGATGGTGATTCTCATCGCCAGAAGGCGCTGGATGAACAGCCATGGAACGCGGAGAAAATCTTTCGCCGGGTGTTGAAACATGCGATATTTTACCTGATCTCCTTCATCATCAGCAACTATTTCCTGATGTATATCATGGGTTCCGGTGCATGGATGAAACTTGTTACTGAAAGTCCTGCACTACATGTGGCAGGATTAGCCGGAATGGCCATTTTTTCTTTCATTTTCTATTTCATTTTTTCCTGGTTCCGTGAACAGGTGTGTACCATCGTTTGCCCTTACGGACGATTGCAAGGCGTATTGCTCGACCGTGAAACTGTTGTTATCTCCTATGATTATGTCAGGGGAGAAGAACGCGGTGTCCTCCGTAAAAGCGAAAACCGCGCTGAAACCAAAAAGGGAGATTGCATCGACTGTAACCAGTGTGTGGCAGTTTGTCCCACAGGAATCGACATTCGCAACGGCACGCAACTAGAGTGCATCAACTGCGCCTGTTGCATCGATGCATGTGATGAGATGATGATGAAGGTGGGATTTAAACCCGGTCTGATTCGCTATGCATCCGAAAAGATGATTGCCGATAAAAAACCATGGCATTATACCATTCGATCTGGCGCTTACACCCTGGTACTTGCACTTTTACTGATTGCGCTGGGTTATTTTCTGATTTCCCGCAACCCGGTGGAAGCCACTGTTCTCCGTTCTCCGGGAATGTTGTTCCAGGAGCAGGAGGGAGGGAAGATCAGTAACCTTTACAGTGTGAAGGTAGTTAATAAAACCGCTCACGATTTGCCGTTGGAGATTCGTCTTCTTTCAGGAAAGGGAGAAGTAAAAGTGATCGGGAATGCTCCTGTCATTGCGAAACAATCCCTTGGCGAAGTGGTATTCTTTCTTATCATTGACCGTAACCAAATAACCAGCAGTAAAACGGAAGTTGAAATTGGGGTATTTTCGGGCGGTAAAAAACTTGACCAAACCCGGGCAACTTTTGTGGGTCCGGATAAATAGTGAAACATGAAGTGGAACTGGGGAACCGGAATATTTATTGTGATTGTTCTTTTTCTTGGGGCATGTGTGGCATTCATCATCTACTCACAACATGAGAAATGGAGCATGGTGGAGGAGGATTACTATCCGAAGGAACTCCGTCATGAAGAAAAACTTGTGAAGATGAGGAATGCCAATGCCCTTGCAACGCCGTTCCAGGTTAGGCTTGATAAAACCAACCTGATTCTTCAGTTTCCTTCCTATTTCATGGGAAAGGCGATAACCGGGAATATTGACATTTACCGTCCGTCGGATGAAAATCTTGATGTGATATTACCGGTTGCAGTCGATACCTCCCTAATCCAGCTTTTTCCGTTGAACAAACTTTCCAAGGGACGGTATGTGGTCAAGGTTGACTGGGCTTCTGAGGGAAAGGGCTATTATAAGGAACAGGACATTTTTATTCCCTGAGATGGACTTCTGGCAACCTTTGGTCATTGGGTTACTGGGTAGTTTTCACTGCATGGGAATGTGTGGCCCCATCGCTATTTCACTGCCTTTAAAAGAAAACTCCTGGCATACCAGGATCATCAGCGGGATTTTATACAACCTTGGCCGTGTTACAACCTATATTTTCCTTGGATTAATTTTTGGCTTGATGGGGTTGGGCATCCATATCTGGGGTGTCCAGCAATGGGTTTCCATCGGGGTCGGCGCCATCATGATCCTGAGTGTTGCATTTCCAATCCTTTTTCATGGTTCAAAATTAACCGGAGGACTTGATACGCTGTTTTCGGGATTTAAAAGGTACTTCGGACGATTCTTTGGCTTTCGGACCTATGTTTCAACCTGGGTCATCGGATTGATGAATGGTTTGCTCCCCTGTGGTTTGGTTTACATTGCCCTGGCAGGAGCTTTGGTTTCAACCACCCCCCTCAACGGCGCCATGTACATGATGATTTTCGGACTGGGCACCGTTCCTGCGCTGCTTGCTCTTTCACTGCTTGGTAACGTCATCAGCATGACTTTTCGAAGGGAAATGCAAAAATTGCTTCCCTTTATGATCATTCTGATCGGAGTTTTATTCGTTCTCCGGGGCATGAACCTTGGGATTCCATACATCAGTCCGAAAATGGAGCAACAACAGAAACATAAGACCGAGCAACTTCAAAAACCCAAATGTTGTGATTGAAAATCCCGATATTTTGAATAATTTTGCAATACGAAAACAGAACCAGTTAATAACCCCTACTAAAACAAAAACTCTATGAAAAAGTCTGTATTATTTTTGATTTCCTTATTCGCGATCACCCTAATTATGACCTCCTGCGGCGGAGGCAGCCAGCCTGCAGCTGAACAAACAGCAGTAAAAGCTACCGGACCCTATGCAGACCTTCCTGCCGATGTTCAGGCCATGATGCCACGCGGAGAAGAGATCTACAAAACCAAATGCACGGTATGTCACCAGGTTACCGGATTAGGCATCGAAAACGTATTCCCTCCGTTGTCAAAGGCTGATTATCTGTTAGCTGATAAAGTCAGGGCAGTTGCTCAAACACTGAATGGATCAAAACTCGATATGGTCGTAAATGGCAAACATTTCACCCAGGAGATGATTCCCCAGGTGGATACCAAAGAGGATGCCGTGGCTGTGATTAATTATGTGCTGAATAATTTAGGCAACAAGGATGGATTTGTAACGCTGGCTGAAGTTCAGGGTGTTGAGATCAAGCCCCGTAAGAAATAAGCATCGTTATCTTGATAAAAAGGAGGCAGCC
>JBAXFM010000301.1:0-6141 GCA_037139855.1 Bacteroidota bacterium | reverse complement strand
AGAATGTAATTTCCGTTTGGAAGAAATGCCATATCCGGTATTACAAACTCGTGGTACCCTGCCCTATCTGACTTGTTGTGCACGGAATAGACCGCGAGGCCCATATTGTTATAAAGGGTTGCATTATAATCCTGCGCAGAACCGGCATTGAAGGATACCCTGAATCCATCGGTAAACGGATTCGGATAAACATGGAGTACGTTTTTCATCTCCTTTTGGTCAACATTGAGATGTTGCAAGGCCTTGATAAAATCGGGAATACCGTAACCAAGCAAGGAATCAGGTTTTGATACCTGGTTGCTACTGAGTTCAATAGAACGGGTAATTAACGAACTGCTCCAGGCAGGAGCCGCCTGCCATAAACATGCCGCCATACCCGCCATGATCGGCGAGGAGAACGAAGTGCCACTGTTAACCATAATGGCTCCGGTTGTTGACGACACTACCGCAGCCGCTCCCTGTGCGGCTACATTTGGCTTTATTCGTGTCATAGCCTCCCCCACTGAACTGAATGGCGCCCGAATGCCACTGGCATCCACGGCTGCCACCGCAAGAACTCCCGAGCCATCAGCGGGGGAACTAATGCATTTCCAGGGCTTTTGACCTGAATTACCGGCACTACATACCACGATCATGCCTTTGCTTGCGGCGATGTTTGCCCCCCTTGTTGCAGGGTTGGTGTTTCCATTCATATCCTTGCAGGTATGATTCTGGGATGCCTCGTCAAATTCGGTATAGCCGAGGGAGGAATTGATGACATCGGCGCCCACACTGTCGGCGAATTCAGCGGCGGAAACCCAGTTGTATTCTTCGATAAGATATTCAGAGGTAGCATCTTCTGAACGAAGCAGCCAATAGGCAGCTTTGGGCGCCGTGCCGATTAACTGACCCGGAATGTTGCCCCCCATGCAGGATAGAACCTCCATTCCATGTAAATACTCATTGTAAACGTTATTTCCGGGTTTAACAAAATCTTTGGTGCCAAGAATTTGATTGTTAAGTCTTAAGCTGTCAAAAGCAGGGAGTTTGTCCACATTGAGAAATCCGGCATCCAGCACGGCAATGACCATGCCTTCTCCCCGGTAACCAAGTTTATGTAAACTATCGCCATTCAGCATATGAATCTGGTTAAAGGAGGGCCCGTAGTCGTACCCGGTGTTAACCATGTAACCAGATTTCTTCGGCACGGGGGATTGTCCTGTTACATTAAGTAATACTTCTTCTAACCTAAATTTATTATCTGAATATGAGGTATTTAAATTTTCAATAAATTGACTTTTATAAAGTCGTTTTACAAATGGAAGCCGCATAATGGAATCAATAATCGAGGGATTAAGACAATAAATGGTGATCCCGTTAAACCATTTTGAACGTGTAAGCACCGTAACGTTGTAGGTCCGTATCCTGTTAATATATGATTCATTTACCGGAATATCATTTTCGATTATCGGAATCCCCTGCTTCTGCCGGCGTTCAATCGCCCGATAGGAAAGAAACTGGGCGGGACTGTTGATTGAATACAGCGAATTGGTTTTATCCATAAACTCGATGAAATATTTCTGAGGGGCAACCTGTGAAAGGGCAGCCACAGAAACCAACACTAAAATCAGAATAATAGCTAACTTTTTCATTTTTTTAGAATAAATTTGTCCTAAAATTACTAAAATTCTTTTTATGTTCAATCAGCAGGATTTTAACCAGATCGCGAACAAGGGCATGGATATGCAGGTCATCCAAAAACAAATTGACCATTTTGTTGCAGGGTTTCCGTTTATCCGCCTTGCCAGGCCTGCCGTTGCAGGCGATGGAATATTAAAGTTTAATGATGAAGACCAGCAATTTTACCTGAAATATTTTGAAGATAAATTACCCTCCTTGCAGGTAGTCAAGTTTGTACCTGCCTCCGGGGCTGCCAGCCGGATGTTTAAACATCTCTTTGAATTCAGGGAACAATATTCTCCTGATGTAGCTGGATTGGCGCTTCTCGTGAAAGACCAGGGCTTCAATTCCATCTTTTACTTTATAACCCATCTCAAAGAGATCGCTTTCTACAACGATTTGTGTGCTGTAGTAGCAAATTCAGGAGAAACGATTGAACAACTCATTGAAAATGAGGAATACGCCACCATCATCGGTCATATTTTATTGGAAAATGGGCTTAACTATGCCAATTTACCCAAGGCGTTGCTTAAATTTCATCAGTATCCGAATGGAGCCAGGGCCGCCGCAGAAGAGCACCTGGTTGAAGCAGCCGCCTATACCCGGGATGCTGCCCATGTTGCGCGCATTCATTTTACCATTTCACCTGAACACCGGGAGAAGTTTCTGGAACTTTTCTCCAGGGTCAAAAATATTTACGAAGAAAGTTTCGGGGTGAAATTCGAAATCTCCTTTTCCATTCAGAAACCTTCAACGGATACCATCGCAGTGGGTGAAGACAATCAACCCGTGCGTAATTCCGACGGCTCCCTCCTTTTCAGACCTGGCGGACATGGCGCTTTGCTGGAAAACCTCAACGAAATTGACGGAGATCTTATTTTCGTTAAGAACATCGACAACATTGTTCCCGATCGTTTGAAAAGTACTACATTTCAATACAAAAAACTGTTGGGCGGATACTTACTGTTTCTCAAAGAGACTGTTGATGGATTTCTTGTGAAATTAAAAGCACATCATCCGGGCCCGGAAGAACTTCATACCATGGCAGCATTTGCCAGAGAAAAACTATTCCAGGAAATTCCGCAGGATTTCAATTCTTTTTCAATTGCCGATCAGGTTAAATTTCTTTTTACCCTGTTAAACCGTCCGATGCGCGTGTGTGGCATGGTTAAAAACGAAGGGGAACCCGGAGGAGGCCCGTTTTGGGTGATGGATGATGATCACCGGTTATCTCTCCAGATTGTGGAATCTTCCCAGATTGATCTGAAAGATGCATCACAGAAGGCGATTGCAGATCAATCAACCCATTTCAACCCTGTTGATCTGGTATGCAGTACCCGGGATTTTGAAGGAAAACCATTCGATCTGACCAAATTTGTGGATGAAAATACCGGTTTTATCTCCCTCAAATCGAGTGGAGGCAGGACACTGAAAGCGCAGGAATTACCTGGCCTGTGGAATGGCGCCATGGCAAAATGGATCACCCTGTTTATCGAGGTGCCAATCATCACCTTTAATCCTGTTAAAACTGTCAATGATCTTTTACGCAAAGAACACCTCTCATAACCATCTAAATGTCACGATTTACCATGATCAAATTTAAACTGGCCTGGCTCCTGATTTTCACAGTTACGCTGTCACTCACGTCATCCGGGCAATCAGAATACAACATCAAATTCAAAATCAACGGGTTAAAAGATACCACCTGTTTAATTGCCTATTATTACAGCAATGGCACCTATGTCAAAGACACGCTAAAAGTGGACGGTTCGGGCCGATGTGTGTTCAAAGCCCCCGCCGACCTTCCTAAAGGATTATATGTACTGGCCATTACCGATAAAATTTATTTCGATTTTGTGGTTAACAATGACCGTAAATTCTCCATGGAAACCACAAAAAACAATCCTACAGAAAAAATGGTGATCAGGGACTCGCCTGAAAATGAATTGTTTTACAAATATCTGCACTATAACCGGGAGAAATTTGACCAGGTTCAGGAGCTTGAAAAAAAATCGAAACTGGACACCAATCAGAAAGACACCCTGAAGGTGTATGCCGATAAGGTCAACAAGATCAACAAAGAGCTGATTACCTATAAACTTGGCATTGCACAGAAGTACCCAAATTCGTTCACCGCGCTCATGATCAATGCCATGCGGGAGCCCGAAATTCCCGAAATCCCGATCCTGCCCAATGGCCGGCCTGATTCAACCTTTGGTTACCGTTATTACAAAGCCCATTTCTGGGATGGCACCGATTTTACCGATGATCGTTTTCTCCGAACACCGGTTTTTCACAACAAGCTGAAGAAGTACTTTGACAATGTGGTCGTTCAAAACCCCGACAGCGTAATCCGTGAGGTGGATATTCTTATTGAAAAAACAAGACCAAACCCGGAAATGTTTAAATATATGATCTGGTTTTCAACCTACCGCTATGAAAATCCGGAATTCATGGGGTTTGATAAAGTATTCGTCCATCTCGTCGATACCTATTATATTACAGGACAAACGACCTGGATCACTAAAACAGTCAATGAGAACATCATCAAGAAGGCAAATAAAATCCGTCCCCTGCTTATCGGGCAGATTGCGCCAAACATGATCATGCAGGATACCAGCCTTCAGCTGGTTTCGATGCAAAGTATCAAGGCTGATTTTCTCTTATTGCTTTTCTGGGACCCCGATTGCGGGCATTGTGAGAAGGAGATCCCGATTATCAAAGAGTTTTATGATCAGAACAAGGAAAAATATAAATTTGAGATTTTCGCCATTTGTTCAGACACTTCCCTGGTGAAGTGGAAAACTGCAATCAGGAAAAAGAAGATGAACTGGATCAATGTGGACGGTCCGCGAACCTTAACAGGGGATTACCATGAGCAGTATGACATCATTTCGACCCCGGTGATTTATCTGTTGGATAAAAGGAAGGAAATTATCGCCAAGAAACTTCCGGCAGAAAAAATAGGGACATTTATTGAGAATTACTTAAAGTACGCCAAAAAACCGTAGGCTAATTCAGGAATCAATACGCGCCATATTCGCAACCGCCATATTCACCGCGCAGTTGAACGATAAGCGTTTCTTTATTTGAGTCTAACCGGGATAACCGGAGCGTACCTGATGCAAATCCGCCATTCCAGAGATTTTTGTGGTTGTTTTGCCCGTCTGGGTTTTCATACTGAACCTTGATCATACCATCAACCGGACATTTGAAATGAAGTTCAAGCTTATGCCTGCGGTTCATTACCTCTACATCCCACCACACGTACTGATCATCCATCCGGCAATTCCATTTTTGTTTCTGAAAAAATATTTTAGAGAAGTTAAACTCGTAGATTTTCTTTTCATGGTAAAAGGCGACCAGTATCTTTTTTCCGACAGAGATGCCCCATACCTTTGGGTTTCCTCCACCCAGCGTAAATGCCGTATCATGTATCAGCTTCCCTGAATCATCAAAAAACCGGGTGCAATTCAACCATATCCATGGATTGGTATAATCTTTTCCCCAGTTCTTGTCCTGGTAACCTACACTAAGTTCAGGCTTTACAATATAACGTTTCCCGTTGTAATCAATCCAGCCGGTATAGGCTGTCATCAAACCACCGACGTGCCAGTACATTTCAAAAACATGGAGCGCCCTGAAAAGGGATGAGGCGCCATAGCCCACGCTGTATGGTACTTTTCTGAGGATTTCCAGGTCCCATGACATTTCTCCCGCATCGGTCATCCATTCGGGATGATCTTTGGCCTCCTGCGGACTTACCTTTACGCTGCCCTTGATTCTTTTTTCAGTGGCTGTATTGTCCCCGATTGCAACGTTCATCTCGGTGGCAGATGCGCTGAAATTCTGAATGCCATAAAAGTTATGCAGCTGGGACTTATCCTTCCCCCATTTCCCGGCTTTAATCATGGCATAGCAGGGTTTGATCCCCTTTTCCTGGTTGGCCGGAAGCTGGCCCATGACAGGAGCGCCACGCGAGAGACCAGGATTTATTACATAATATTCAATGAAAAACGGGTGGATTTCGCCTGTAGCCGGATCCTCTGCCAGCAAAGAGTGCCACCACCAGTCGTAGCCTTTTTGGGCCAACTGTCCTTTCAGCATGTAACCATTCCGATCTGCTTTCATTACGCCTTGATTTGTTAGCATCATTTTACCGCTATTCTCAATCTCCTCATTGAAACCAATCAAAAGTAAGAACTTTTTGTGAATGGAGACAAAAAATGCCGCTAATTTCTGAGTGCCTCATCCCCCGGCCTTCTCCCCAGGGAGAAGGGGGGAGATGGGCAACTAATGGTGGATGGGAAAAATGAACAAAGAGCGAAGAAGAAGCTGAAGCAGGTAGGTTGTTGGATAAACCTTGGACATAGTTTGGACCAACCTTATTCCTAAGTGAATGCTAAGAGAATGCTAAGAGGGTGCTAAGAGGGAGAAAGCTTGGTGAGCGCATGGAAAACCTTGGACAGACCTTGGTGGGAC
>JBAXFM010000300.1:0-6193 GCA_037139855.1 Bacteroidota bacterium | reverse complement strand
GCAATGTCAACTTCACATTCTTCGGCAAAAAAACTGTAAACGATCTCTTTGACTTCGTTCCTTATATGATCTGTTATGGTAGCCATGGTATCTCTACTTTTTTTGCAAAAATAGATATTTTTTCAAAACCAGCGTTGCATTGTGACCCCCAAAACCAAAAGAGTTGGAAAGCGCGACCCTGATATCTGAAGCCCGTGCCACATTGGGTACATAATCGAGATCAAGTTCCGGGTCGGGTTGATGGTAGTTGATAGTAGGGGGGAGGATGCCATTTTTCAGGCTCATGGCAGTGATGATGGTCTCAATGGCGCCAGCCGCTCCAATGGTGTGCCCAGTCATCGACTTGGTGGAAGAAACCGGGATATGGTAGGCCAAATCTCCAAAAACCTTTTTAATTGCCGTAGATTCATAGCGGTCATTCAGTTCCGTTGATGTGCCGTGTGCGTTGATATATCCCACCTCATCCTTCCTGATGCCTGCATTTTTCACCGCCAGTTCAATTGTTTGCGCCATTCCTTCACCATCCTTCATCGGGGCCATGATGTTGTATCCTTCGCTTGTAAGGGCATATCCGGCCATCTCCGCATGGATTGTCGCATTTCTGCCCAATGCGTGGTCTTTCGACTCCAATACAAGGACACCGGCGCCTTCACCGATTACAAAACCATCACGGTCCTTTGAAAAAGGTTTGCTGGCCTGTTCGGGTGGATCATTGGCAATCGACAGGGCATACAGGGCATTGAATCCCTGGATCTCCTCAAAATTTATGATGGAATCGGCCCCTCCGACAATGACGACATCAGCCTGGCCGTTTTTGATCATTTCAAAACCAAATGCGATGGCATAGGCCGATGAGGCACAAGCGGTATTCACCGCGAAATTTGGCCCTGTCAGTTGGTATTCAAGCGATATCCATGCAGACATGGAGTTGGTCATTGTTTTGAAAACCGTATTCTGTGGCGTTGTATCCTTTTCAGCACTTGAATTTCCAGTGTTCACCACCCCCATGATCACTCCGCACCGCATGCGGTCAACGGTGTTAAAATCTATTCCTGAATCAGCAACAGCCATTTTCGCAGCCGTTACACACATCCTGGTTACCCGTGTCATCTGACTGCCGGCCCGTTTTTTAATGTAGGTGCGCGACAATTCCTCAAATTCAGACGATACCTGAGCCGCAACTCTGGTGGTTAAGGCACTGGCGTCGAACATCGTGATATGCTTCACGCCACTCACCCCTGCCACAAGGTTATTCCAGTTTTCCTCCAATGACAAACCCAGGGATGAGATAATGCCCATCCCTGTGATCACTACTTCTTTCGACATCCGCTGATTTATTTTTGTAAGCTGGTAGCCCACCTGCAAACCATATCTTTTTCGGCTTGGGTTGGCACATCATTCGGGTTATTGGTACACCATTTTTTTTGAGGCATGGAACCTTTGGTCAGCACTTTACACATTGCTTTGGCTTTGTCAGCCTGCTTGTCGGCATCATATTTTTCCCAGCCGGAGAAATTGATTTTCCCTTTGGCCATGAAATTTCCATCATCTGCATGACAATCCATACAAGCCCGCTGAACCATTTTATGAATGCTGTCGGGTAGCGCAACTCCGGGGCCTGATGCTGGTTTTTTAGATCCGGTAACCGTTTGCGGGTTGAATAACAGCGCAAATGCGAATACAACACTCATCACGATGAACGTAAGGAAGGCGATTTTTTTCATTTTCGATCGTTTTTTTTTACAAAGATAGCATGAATTGAATTGTGTGTACGCGAAATCGCGTATATACGCGATTTTTTATACACAATTGCCTCCTTTTGTTTGGTGTTGAAAAGTTAGATGAATTTTAAACTTCTCAAAACCAACTATTTACTACAGATAGTTGTATTGAAAACCTTTGAGGTTTTTTATGGCATGTCTTTTGCCTTGATTTTGCCTTTCATGTTGTGAAAAGTTTAACTTTACATATTTTTATGCTTTGATGTGATACAAAAATGAAAATAATTATTAGGATTTTGTAATATCATCCACTATCTTTGTTACGAAGTCTGCATAAACAAGAGTGTTTTCTGGATTCACACCCAGATATTTGTGATCGCACTAACAATATACTCTGATGCCAGATCAACTTCCCCTGTTTTTCCTTTCACTCTCATCGCATTTATTTATCAAAACCATGGTCTTATGAAGATAGTTTTTACTTTCTGTCTCGTATTGGCCCTTGTCAATACACTCATTGCCAACAACATGTCAATAAGCAACATGGTTTTGACCGGCAAAAACACTGGCAATCATTACACCATGGTTCAATTCGATATCTCCTGGGAAAATTCCTGGCGTACTTCTACCAATGAAAGCAACTGGGATGCCGCCTGGGTATTTGTGAAATACCGGGTTGCCGGTGGTGCATGGCAACATGCCTGGCTCAATGAAGATGGTCATACGGCTCCTGTAGGATGCTCAATCACTCCCGGTTTACTAACGCCGGATGCAACATTTAATGCCACCACCAACCCTGGCCTTGGCGCATTTATATACCGTGATGCCAATGGCACAGGCACCTTTACCAAAACCGGTGTGCAACTCCGCTGGAATTATGGCGCCAACGGCGTTACGGATGCCGATATGGTTGAAATCAAGGTTTTCGCTATCGAAATGGTGTATGTTCCGCAGTGCGCATTTGCTGTAGGGAGCGGAGGGAGTGAATTTTTTAAATTCACCCTCACTACCATTAACACCGGAATTGCAACCACCGCACCTTCCGGTACAGGAAGCCTTGGTGGAGCGGCAGGAGGTTATCCATCCGGTCAAACCACTCCTGACAATGCCCACTGGCCAAACGGTTTCAATGCTTTTTATTGCCAGAAATATGAGATCAGCCAGCAGCAGTATGTTGATTTTTTGAATACGCTTACGCAAACCCAGGCGGATAAACGCAAAAAAACAAGCTCTTCTTGTCGCTATGCCATTACAGGGAGTGCAGCAGGGAGTTATGCTACCACCAACCCTTATGTAGCCTGCAACTACCTGAACTGGATGGATGGCGCTGCTTACAGCGACTGGGCAGGGCTGCGTCCGATGTCGGAGTTGGAATTCGAGAAGGCTTGCAGGGGACCAGCAACTCCGGTGGCCAATGAATATGCCTGGGGCAATACCACAGCCATTGCCGCCAATAACATTACCAATCCCGGTACGGCCAGCGAAACCACCGGTACCGAAGGAGCCAATGCTGTTTATGGTTACCAGACCAATGTAATATGCCCCATGCGTGTAGGGGTTTTTGCCAAAGCAAGCACGACAAGGGTGCAATCAGGCGCCAGTTATTATGGCATCATGGAACTGAGCGGTAACCTGTATGAGCGGGCAGTAACGGTGGGCAATGAAGCAGGCCGCGCCTTTACCGGGGTTCACGGCAATGGCGTCTTAAGCACATCAGGCAATGCCAATGTCGCTGCGTGGCCAGGGCTTACCAATGGCGAAATAACCGGCGCCACCGGGTCTGGCTTCCGGGGCGGCGATTGGGCCGATGATGCAATGATCATGCGCGCATCCGACCGCATTCATGCTGCAATAACAGACACCTTACGGACGAGCTTCTACGGTTTCAGGGGTGTACGCACCCAACCGCCATTTTCCTGCGGCGTTTCAACCATTACCATAAATCACCAGGCATCCGGCGGCGTGGCCCCGATTGATAAAACGGTAACCTACGGCACGGTTTCAACAACACTTTTCGGCGGCACGAAATGCGCCATTACGAGAAACCTGGGCGCAAGCCAACAGGCTTCTGCTGCAACCGATGATACCGAAGCTTCTGCCGGCTGGTACTGGCAGTTTAACCAAAAGCAAGGGTACAATATAGCTGATGATGGCACAACAAGGACACCAGCCAGCTTCTGGGTTAAAGCACTTTACAATTTACCTGAAACCTGGGAGACGGCCAAAGACCCATGCACACTCGAACTTGGCACGGGATGGCGTATTCCGACTATAACCGAATGGGCTTTTGCTGATACAAACGGTCTATGGGGCAATTATACCGACACCTATAATTCAGTCTTAAAACTCCATAGTGCAGGGTGGCTGTATTATGAGAATGGTGAACTGGTCCAGCGCGGTTCAGTAGGCAGCTACTGGAGTAACGGGCAGGTTGGTTACGGCTTGTACCTATACTTCACCAGCGGGTTAAGCGGTGTGTACCCCAACCTCACATCCTCCGGCTTCTCCGCCCGCTGCGTAAAAGACTTACTCCCAACCGTTACCACCATGGCCGTGACATCGATCACCTCCACCACGGCATCTTCAGGCGGGAATGTAGCCGATCAGGGAGGTAGCGAGGTTACTGTCCGCGGGGTTTGCTGGAGCACAACCGCCGGGCCAACTATATCATTATCAACCAAAACAATCAATGGAACAGGCACCGGAACCTATACGAGTGCAATAACAGGTCTGACTGCAGGCACGCTCTACTATGTAAGGGCTTATGCCACCAACAGCGCCGGAACATCCTACGGGAATGAGGTGAGTTTTACCACCCTGAACTGCTTTATTGCAGGCACTAAAATTACCATGGCCGATGGTACGCTGAAGAACATTGAAGAAATAAAGGCTGGTGAAAAGGTGAAATCAGTAAAAACAGAAACCATGGAAGTAGTAGTTGAAACCGTCGAGAAAACCTATGCCAATCCCCCGTCAGCGGATCTGACTAAAATCTCCTTCAGCAACGGTGTTACCAATACTAATACCAGGGTGCATCCGTATTGGGTCGTGGGAAAAGGATGGAGCTGCGTTGACCGGGTAGCCTTTAAGGACACAAAAGGTTTCAGCGCTGAACCACTGGCTGTTGGGAATCAATGTCTGATCGTGGAGAATGGTAGGCTGATGCCGGTTACCATTACCAATATCGAAGATCAAACCAGCCTGGCCCTGCCAACTTTTAACTTCACTGTAAGCCATACCAACTGCTATTTTGCCAATGGGGTGCTGGTACACAATAAACGTTAGCTAAAACAATAACTATACTAACAAATTTTAAATTAGTCATTTATGAAGAATATCGCTGCGCTGCTAATCATATTGGCTCTAGCCGGAACGCTCAGTGCCAACAACATTTCAATCAGCAACCTCGTATTGACTGGTAAAAACACCGGCAGCCATTACACCATGGTGCAATTCGACATCTCCTGGGAGAATTCCTGGCGAACCTCCACCAACGAAAGTAACTGGGATGCCGCATGGATTTTTGTAAAATTCAGGGTAGCCGGTGGCACCTGGCAACATTCCTGGCTGAATGATGATGGCCACACCGCTCCAGCCGGGAGCACCATCTCTCCCGGTTTTTTGACCCCGGGTGCCGCTTTTAACTCCACCACCAACCCGGGGTTAGGGGTATTTATTTACCGCTCGGCTATTGGTGCAGGCACCTTTACTAAAACCGGGGTTCAGCTTCGCTGGAATTACGGCGCCAACAGCCTCGGAGACGGGGATATTGTTGAAGTAAAGGTTTTCGCCATTGAAATGGTGTATGTGCCGCAAGGTGCGTTCGCCGTGGGCAGCGGAGGAACGGAATCGGGCAGTTTTACCAATGGTTCCTGGACAAGCGGGGCAACCATTCCATTGTCTATTTCTTCCGAAAGCGCTTTAACAATAGCGCACACTGCCGGCAACCTCTGGGGTACTTCCGTCAGTGGAGACAACACCATCGGTGGAGCCGGAACACTACCCGCAGTTTTCCCCAAAGGGTATGGCGCCTTTTACTGCATGAAATACGAAATGAGCCAGCAGCAATATGTTGATTTTCTGAACACGCTTACTTCAACGCAAGCCACCAATCGCTATTCATCGGGCAGTACCGGCTACAGATACGGCATTTCAGTTTCAGGCGGCGTTTACAGTACCTCTAACCCTTATGTTGCCTGCAACTTCCTTAGCTGGATGGATGGCGCAGCCTACACCGATTGGGCAGGCCTGCGCCCGATGACGGAACTGGAGTTTGAAAAAGCCTGCCGGGGAACAGCGACACCGGTTGCCGGTGAAAATGCCTGGGGCAATACAACTGCAACAGCAGCCATTAACATAACCAACGGAGGCGCCAATAACGAAACCACCAATACTTCAGGTGCCAATGCGGTTTTTTACAATCTGGTAAACGCACTGCAAGGCCCGATGAGAACGTGTGTTTTTGCAAACGG
>JBAXFM010000299.1:0-6204 GCA_037139855.1 Bacteroidota bacterium | reverse complement strand
ATCTCCGCAGCGGTTCCCACATTCACGTTGCTCAGATGGCTCCAGCCAACATTCCGGAGACCGCTGTCGTAAGCGGCTGCCTTCAGGTTGTCCTTGCGCCAGATACTATTGACGGTGGGAAGGTAAAATGTTTCATAACGGATCGGATCGAGCGCAAAATTCTGGTAAAACGGGAACAGGGAGTTGCTGCCCATCACCGGATCATAATATTTTAAGAGGGTATCGGGCAGTTGCGGGAAGATGTCTTTGGTATGCATGGCATTGTCAAACCTGGTGGTCCAGATATTTCCGCTGTAGGCGGAGATGGCACAATATTCCCAATTGGGGGCAACGCAGGTGGCAAACCCGTCATAACAGATGTCGATGTTGAGCCATAATTCAGCCGGGTTGTCTGTAACCGTGTAGTACCAGCAATTGTCCTGCAATCCGCCAAGGATCCAGTCATCCCCACTGGAGCCGTGATCAATGGCAATACTGTAGAACTGGGATGTCGTCAATTTAAAGTTTAATCTTTGCCAGTACATATGGCTGCTGTCTGCCATGCAGTCGGGTGTCAGGTAAATTCCCCCGTCGTTGGCCATTAACATAACCGACGGGTTCGACGACAGGAAGGTTATTCCATGCTGGTCGGGATGCAGCTGATGAGTTGAGTCCATGTCGAAGGGATAGCCCCCAATGTAAGTGGACATCAGACTGTCGGCAAAACCATTCGTCGACCGATACACATTCATCCCGCCGAGGAAGACCACATTTTCATTGTCGGGCTTGACCCCCATGGTGAAGCAGTATCCTCCATACACAACAAGGGAATATGGAAAACTGTTTATATTTCCATCGCCCCCGCCGGGAATCCCATGGGTGCGGTTTTCCCATGTGGCAGAGCCGGTAATGGGATTCCAGGTCATTTTCCAGAAGGTGTTCAGGGAATTGGTATACCCATTGAAAGGGTTGAGATCGGGGTTTTGCGATTCAGTAAAAACATACATCACCTTTTCATTCGACGGTGCCAGTGACAGCCGGGTAACACGATTGTCGCTGGGAAAGCCGGAGGGGGTAATTTTGTCCCAGTTTATTCCATCGGTTGATCGCCAGATGCCGGCCTTGCCGGGAGGCTGAACCGACATGCAAAAACTACCCAGCGCTGCATAGATCACCCCGTCGGAGGTTATGGCCAGGTCGCTGCAGAAGGATTTATTTTCCAGGTCACCCAACGTCACCTCCCAGCTTGCACCGCCATTTTCTGAACGCATAATGGCGCCATAACAGGCGGCATAAACAATATCCTTGTCTGTTCTCACCGGATCGGTTACGATTCGCCAAACTCCCTGAAAAATCTCCAGCAGGTTCGCCTGCGATGCTACCTGGGTAGCCGCCAGCGGTTGCCATGATGCCCCGTTGTCGGTTGACTTGTAAATGCCGTTACCAATGCCGAGTGTCCTGGCATTGGTACTGATGTTCCTGTCGGTGGTGCTCAGCATTTCACCTGTGCCGTAATACCAGATGTTATGTTTGCCGGGGCGCCTGTCCTGAACTAAACAAGTAGCGCTTTGCTCCGCATCAGGGCTTGTGGTTTTGTGCCACAATAACCCTTTATTGTTCGATTCCCACATGCCTCCTGAAGCGCTGCCGGCTAAAAGATGATTCTCATTGTCCATATCTATTGCGATGCAGAGCATGCGGCCGCCCATGTTTGCAGGACCCCGCCAGTTCCAGTTTTGACCTTCTCCTTCAGGATGTGCTGGTAAACCGGATGTAAATGCGAGTTCCATGGCACGAATCCCTGCTGGAATCACCCCGGTTTTCGGATCTTTTAATTTCATAAACTGATAACCGGCCTGCATGGCTAAAAGTGTAGGCTTGGTCATCCCCTGCTCCTCCATAGCGGTTTTTACCGTACGATGGATTTTATGGGAGGAAGAATTCCGTAAAAGCAGGAAGAACGCGGCAATTGCAAAAAAGCCTGCAAAAATCAAGAGAAAAGATCTTTTTTTCATGGCGTTAAATTTAAGATCAGGAAACATAATAAATGATGGTATTCACGATAAACCCCTTACCTGTTGATGCTTTCTTCTGAAACAAGAACAGGGAGATAACCAGGGTTGGAGCCTCCGCTTCCACTGTCAAGATTATATTGATACAAAGAAACAACATCAAGATCAGAACCTGTCCACTCACCAGGTTTTATTACTACAAATGTCCTTACCGGCTTGCTGCTTAATTCTGCGTTAACCCAGGATCCGGTATTGGCATAAATGCCGGTGTATTGCTTTCCTGCGGGATAAACCTTCAGTATGGGATTGTGGGTATGCCCAAAGACAACTATTTTGAAGATCCTGGGGGCCTGGGGCTGCATAAATTCATAAGAAGCAGCAAGGGAGAGATCCATGCTACCATCCAGGATGGCCATCAGTACCGGCATCGTTACCGGAACACCATTCCTTGATTGTGTGGAAGGCCATACATTTTCGATATTTGCAGCGAATTTATTCCTTACGCCATTGAAGCTGAACGGAGCATTATAATGATCGATTCCGCCCATCAGGATATTCGCCGAATCTGGGGCAACCGTCATTGAGTATTTGATCCTGAGATACTCATACGCAACCGTCCAGGATGTCAGGAATTCAGCATCACCGGTCGCAGCCTGAGCCTCTTTAAATTTAGAACCCTTTTGTTCCATTAATCCTTCGGCATCCAGCCTGGAAATAAAATACCCTGGTGGCAGCATATGACCGGAATCAGACAAAGGCTGGGGACAATTGAAGAAATCGTACCGGTGACCATGCTCCATGACCATTTCATTCAACGGCGAATAATGACCCAGACCCGTTGAGTCTCCTTGCCAGCTAATTCCGGGGATGATCTCCTGGAGCACATCCTGCGTTAAAAGCATGTCATGGTTGCCCGGGACATAAATTAACTGAACGATTCCGCCGGAGGCAATGGTTTTCAGCTTATTGATGATGTTGATATTCGTTGGTGCGTTTGCGATAGATAAAAAGTAATCCCTGGAATTGTTGATCCCATGTTGTGGGTCGAAGGGTGACAGGCGATATGGAACCACCCATTCATCAAACATATCTCCCAGGATAACCAATTGCCGTACCTGAGGGTTGGTTAATACAACATCCAGCAAACTTTCCAATGCCGGCGCATTGTCGGTAAACCAGCAATACCCTAGCGCCCCAGATCTTGGATCACCCATGTGAATATCGCTGATGCAAACAATCGAGTTCCGTTTCGTGGTATCATTGTCAAGAATCAAATGCCGGGAAGTGGTTCGAACTTCTATGGTCGTATTTGATGCAAGTGTCGCGCCGGACGTTGATTTCAGCCCTGTTTTAATGGAGATCCGATACTTCCATCCATCATTCAACTGAAAGCCCGGCTGAAATGCCATAATAAGTTTTCTCCCGGAGGGGATCAGGGTATACATCGATTCCAGGAAACCATTCCTGTCAGAAAATGAAATATTTCCTTTTATCGTCGAAGAATCAATTGACTGGCTAAAATCAAGTTCAATAGACCTCTCCTGATAATTCAGCGGGTAATAGGCTTCGTTCTGCATGACCGGGCCTGATAATTTCACAGTCATATACAAATTTTCGTTCGGCGCCTCTTCCTTTTTGCAGGATTGCAGGAAGAAAATCAGGCTACAGATAGCCATGATCCATAAGAATGAAAATTTCCGGTTCAGGTTCATGATGGGAAATGTCCTATTCAGGTTTTTTGTTTTAAATGTTGTCATTTTAAAATGTGAAATTAAAAATTATTTCTTTTTTTCCAGCATCATTTTTCTCGTAATAGAATAGTTACCTTGTGTAATTTTACAGAAATAGACTCCACCCGGGAGTGAAGTACCATCGAATGATGTTTGATAAGTTCCGGGGGCCAGTCTATCATTGACAATTGTCTGCACTTCGCGGCCCATCATATCGTACACCTCAATTTTAACATCGCTTGTCGCCGCGACAGTATATTTTAAATTCGTTACCGGATTAAAAGGGTTTGGGTAATTCTGTTCCAACGAAAATCCCTGTGGCGCCTCCAGTCGGGTTTCTCCAAATCCGATTCCGACCAGGACACCTCCTGATTCGCGGTAACGGGCCATGAACTCCTGGTAATAAAGATTGTTGACCCTGGCGTTGTATATGACAAGCAGATTTTCGTCATTTCCGGTTTCAGCAGGAGTTTCCCAGTTGTATGATCCGGTGGCAAGGATCTTGTTCCCCCCGCTGGTATCGGCATCAACCAGGAAATACTTGTGATGCAGGAGCCCGGGAATGGTATCGATAAAAACATCAGCAGGCGGATCCCAGGCACCCGGAACCGGTTTACCTTTCATCCGCGGAAAGGCACTGTTGTGGAGCTTCGAATTGGACGAATCGAACACCCCGGCGAGAAGTTTTCCATTGTAGATTAAGTGCAGGGCTTCTTCTACAGGAGGCAACTCGAATTTGTACATACAGAAGTAAATGCTTTTCATGATTTTCGATCCGATGATGCTGCATATCGTATCTGAGATGCTGTCGGTGGGAGCAAAATAAACCTCCATCCTGGTTCCGGCAACATTTACAATACGGGGAGTATTGTTCACCTTTGCTGGTCCGAATTTTGCCCTGGATACATCAGGCAGGTCGGTATGAGACCCCCACATCTCTTCAAATTCACGGGTGTAAACGGCGCAAAGCGACTCATCCTGTATCCGGATGATGTTGTTGCGGTCCTGGTGTAACATGGCATGGGAAACATTAGTGGAGCCGGTCCAAAGGTATTGATTATCATGATTGGTGTTATACCGGTGATCAAAGATCCAGAATTTATCATGCATGGAAAAATTCGTAAGGTAGTTTCGTTCCAGTACCGGGATCCCGTGGGCAACAAGGGAATCAACCTGGGAGGAATCAGCCAGGTGGTTGTATATAAACCGAATCTTCACCCCCCTGTTTTTTGCATTGATCAGCGCCTTGGTAACCGAAGCAACCCCCTGGAATTCCCACAGGGTGATGTCGATGCTGTGAGTCGCATTGTTGATTTGCGCATCAAAGAGGTTTTCAAAATTCTGGCTTCCATTTGCATTCTCCCCTGTACTGACAGATGTATCGACCGTATGGTTGAAAAAAACCTCAACACCTCCCGACGATAAGGATTGGGTGACAAAATATCCCGAATCCACGGATGTTCCACCGGCATTGTGTGAAAAAACCTGATACTTGTAAATTTTTGCCGGCTGCAGACCGCCAACAGCCAACACATGACTGGTTACCAGATCGCTGAAATACAAGGAATCTGGAAAAATCAACGGCTGATAATTTGAATCCGGGGCCATCCACCTTATTTTCGAATCGGCAGGAGAAGCTGTTGACCAAAATAAAGTGACTCCCGTTTGACTGATGTTTCCATAAGTCAAATTTGAAATTACAGGAGCTGTCTGTCCTTTACAAATGTTTAAAGTCAAAATGCCATGGACAAAAAATACCAATAATGATGTGTAAATGTTTTTTTTCATATTAATTACTTTGTGACAATCATTTTTCTTGAAATATTTCCCCTGGAAGAATTCAGTGTGTAGAAGTAAATCCCATTTGGAAGAAGGTCGGTTGAGAATGAAATCAGATGATCTCCTGGTTGGATAAATTGATCCAGGAGGACCTTAACCTGTCGTCCTTCCTGGTTATAAAGAATGATTTGAACCTTTTCATTCCTGGGAACGGTGAACTTAATATGGGTTTCTGTTATGGCCGGATTTGGATAATTCTGCTCCAGCTTCGCATCACAGGTGGCATGTTGGCCGCCAGTTCCTGTCGGTTGAAAATAGGTTGAAAAGATCCCATTTCCCTGTGTGGCAACCAGTACCCATCCGTCGGTACTGCGGGCATCAATCATATCGACAATGCTTCGTCCGATCAGGTCGGGACTTTCCTGCTGCCAGATTGTTTGTGTCCCATCCAGCTTCGTTGTGGAAAAAAGGCCTATGGAGGTGCCGGCAAAGTAAATGGAAGATCCTTGATATGAAAGCATTTTCAACCAACGAACCGATGGGCCGTTCCCGCTTCCATCCTGATTTTCCTCAAGGTTGCCGCCTATAGGTTCCCAGTGCAGTCCTCCATCGGTGGAATGAAAAATACTCTGAACATTGTAATTCGAGAATACCACAAAGCAGTTATCTGCATTTGCCGGATCGGTTTCTATACACGAAACAAA
>JBAXFM010000298.1:0-6226 GCA_037139855.1 Bacteroidota bacterium | reverse complement strand
GAAAAACCGCCCAGGTATCCATTTTCCCGGCATTGCTGATCAGGTCGGTTGAGGTATAGTAAATATCCTGACCATCAACACTACCAAATTGATAATCAATTCCGGCAGTGAAGGTGTTTGATTTTCCTGCCGGAATAACGATATTCAGATTTGTGCCGCGGTCGACTCTGTTTGATTTTACAAGGTACAGACTGTATTCAGCCTCTTTCATGGATTCATTCAGGCGTTCAAAGTGTTCCACCTGGTTATAGGTGAGAAAAGTCCAGCGTATTGCACCTTTTCCACCCTTGTATCGCACATTTGCCTGCCAGGTGTCATGGCGCTCATAAGCGCCATCAACCTCATAAATTTCGACCCCGCGGCCCCGCTTGTCATTGAAAAAATTGGTGTTGATTTCTACCCTGTTCAGTGAATTGAACTGGTACCCAAACTTAGCGCCAATGGCTGCCTCTCTGAGGTAATTGTTCACGAAAAAAGTATCGCTCTTTTCCAGGTATTGCGGAATTTCGGGATTATATCCATCACTTCGGCGGTAAAACCCGTTAAGACCATAAGAAATACCTTTTTCGGTATTTTCGGGTTTTAGTTTGCCGGCAAGCTGATATCGGAAACCTGCTGTGTTGAACGTGCCGTAATCAATGGTGGCTACTCCGGAGACGAGCCTTGATGGTCGTTTCGTCTGAATATTGATGACCCCACCCATGGCACTGCTGCCATATTGTGCGGAGCCCGGCCCTTTGAGAATTTCAATTCTTTCCACATTGTCCCTGTTGATCAGGTTCCAGTTTACGCTGCCGGCATCTGCTTTATTCAATGGAACATCATCAAGCAAAACCAGGGTCCTTGCCTGGTCGTTTCCGCTCAGTCCACGCAGGGTAACCACCGTATTGTTTGCGAAAATGCCCATGGTGGAGGAAAGGTTCACTCCCGAAACGAAGTCGAGTACAGATACGATGCTCTGGCCGGGATTGTTTGAAATGGTCTGAGCAGAAATGATATCCATCCGAACTGGTTCATCCTGAGCGACCCGTGCGGGTTTCGCCTCCGTAATTTCGATTTCCGGTGCATTGATTGCATTGATTTCAAGACTAAAATCAATCTGAAGATGTTGTCCATCACGAAGCGTAACGGTTTTCACCTCCGGCTTATAACCCATGAAAGAAACCCTGATCGTAATTTTCCCAGGGGAAATGCCTGTTAGCTTATAAGTACCGTCAATACCTGTGAAAGTTACTTTGCTTTGCTGATCAATTATGAGATGCGCTCCGGCAAGTGGGTTATTGCCTGGTATCCCAATTACCTTGCCAGTGATAGTTCCACCTGCAGTGACGAGAGAAAAGGGCAATAGGGTAAGAAGGCAGGTAATCCATGCCAGGATTCTGCCTGAAATTCTTACCCTAATTGCATTTAATGTGTTATTATTCAACGATAAAGCGAGTAATTACTTCTTCGGAATTGTCACTGAACTTCACTGTTAAAAAGTAAAGACCGGTTTTAGGAGCTGGTAATTTTACGGATTGTTTTTGTGAAGGGTTTGACATCCGGAAGATGGTTTTGCCATTTACATCTGAAACCGAAATTTTATCCATCAATTCTGTTGATGACAATGTAAAAGTTCCGTTATTCGGCGATGGATATATTTTCAACCGGTTTGTATAAAGGATTTCACCCTGGCCCAGGGAGTTTACTGCTGTTACCAGAATGTCGTCGATCATTGATTGTCCTGAGACAGCTACCGTACCACCGTTGATATCGGTGTTGGAGGTCATAATCCAGCGAATGTAAATGGAACCGGTTCCCTGTCCGGTGATGGGCACGGGAAGGTCTGTAACTGTTCCGGTGGTCCAGTCTGAGCCCACAGTGACAATTCCGCCGGCTACATCAGCGTAAGTACCGCTGCTTAACCGCCATTGGAGTTTAAAATCGCGTGGCCCTGGATTGGTGGCATCGCTTTTTTGTTTTGAAGACACCTTGAAATTAGAATAGTTGTTGGCTTTAAATTTTATTGACCAGAATTTGACATTCGCACCGTTGTTCCAGCCAGTTGTTGCAGCAGCAAAAGTAGTGGCGCCGTTGACAAAAGTAACTGTATTCAGGGTGGAGTCGGTAGTTGCAGTCAATACCCATTGAAAACGGATATCATACGATTTGTTTGTCGTTGTCCCAAGGTTTGCGTTCAGGCTGTCGGGACCCGAATTTACCGGGAAAGTCCAGCCGGTTAATGTTTCCTGGGCTGAAAGTGAGCCAGTAACGAAAGCCATAAAGGCAATGAGTAACAGTTTTTTCATAATCGATGGTTTTAGGTTAGAAATAGAAGGAATCATTTATTATTGTTGAATTTTCATTGCGAACGTAATGCTGCCGGCAGGATCATTTTCAACGGCAATTACCCGGACCAGCCCTTTTTTTCCGGCGGATGTTAAAAACGGGATCACTGTACCCGGATCAGCCCATTTGAATTTTCTTTTTCCCCACACATCATCATAAGAGAGGATGAGCAAGCTGTCGTTGTGACAGGCATCGAAGGCAGCCACCGGAACAGGATCGGTATCAACGCTGATATCCCATTTTGTATAGTTTTTCGTTGTCCATTGTCCGATTGAAGGATAATATTCGGTAATTCCGCCTCCTGTTTCACCCGCAGAGGAAAAGGTTGGGGACGGGGTCACATCGACATAATAGTATGTAATGATATCAACAAGGTTCTGATTGAGCGCCGCCGTATCTGCAAAATAAACTTTTCCGGTGGCGGGAATGAGAAACTGACCATGGGTGGTACTGTTCTGAAACCCCATCACAATAGAAGGAAATTCAAGAATTCCTCCCCATGCCGAAGCCGGGTCCTTGTAAATGGTGATCGCGGTTGTGGCGAACTGCCTGTTTTTGTCCATCACCTGGAAGGTCCAGCGGGCTTCGGTTTCGATGCTTTGATAGAATGTTTCATTGACATTGAAACCAGTGGAATTTAACCCTGAATCAAGTACAACTTTAGTTGAACCATCGGGCATGATCTTCTTTACAACAAAGTTTGTGATGTTGGCGTCTGTGGCGGAAGCTGAAATGCCAAACCTGAGTTTTCCTCCAATCGCAACGATTGCTCCCGACTGAGTATATTCAGCGCCGGTTAGCAGTTTGATGGATGGCGGCGAAGGGTTGCTGTCTTTTTTACAGGAAACGACAGTGATGAATAGTAAAATATTGCTAATGATCAGGAATGCCAGTGATTTTTTCATGTTCATAATTTTATCGACATGTTAAATGATGCATATCGGGGATAAGGTCTGTCTTGGTTTTTGTTTTTTGATTTTTATACAGTTGAGATTATTTAGATGCGAATGGCTTCAGTTCCATCGGGAGTTTGTCGAAATTTGGGTTTTGTTGCGGAATGACTGATGGCTGGCCATCCTTTTCAAGAATTTTTATTCCTTGCTCCTTTGATAGCACAAACTGAAGGAATGCGAGCGCAACAGGTTTGTTTGGAGCCGTTTTAATCATGGTGATTCCATAAATCATGGGTTCGCCCTTCATCATTACTTTTTGTCCGGGCTCTTTCCCATTGATTGCAACAATAGCCGTGTTATACAGGTCGGTGAATTTCGGGTCCTTTAGGTTAATTTCCACAGGAAGGACCAGGTATTTCAGATTATGCTGGATGGCGACCGACTTGTAGAGGAATACATAGTCGACTGCTTGTGATTCAAGAAGAGCAATCTGATCGACCTCTTTCGGGCGCAGATAGTTCAGATCCTTGGCGGTGAGTAAATTTGCAAGGCCCGGCTTCTTATAGTATTTCTCAGCAAGTTGCATGGTCATCACCGAACGGTAACCGCACGGATCGGAATTTGGATCGGCACGACCGTAGGCTACATCGGTTTGCAACAAGATGTCGAACCAGTTTTTATCGTTTATTTTGCTGGCATACCTCGATTTTTCAGTATACACGATACACATCTCGTTGGATACGAATTTGATGTTCCAATCGGCATATTTTGGAATAAGCATGTTGTCAATAACTTTGTAATCAGCGGAAGCCATGATGTCGCACGGTTTATTCAAATCAGTGATTTTTCGCGCACTTTCAACGCTGCCGGCCGATTCGAGAAGGATATTTACTTCCGGGTGAATTTTTTTAAATGCTGCCGAAATTTCCTTCATCGGCACTGACAGACTACCGGCATGGAAGATGACCAGGTCGCCCGAAAGCGGGGGTTGCGGTTTTTGAGAATAACCAAAACAAACAGCAAACAGTGTAAGGTACAGGGTAAAAAGAAGTTTTTTCATGATGGGTGAGGTGTGAGAATATTACTTATTAAGTTCCTGGATAAATTTTTCGAAACCTTGTTGTATGTGGTTGTCAACGGAGAGATGGAAGGCATCGAATGCCCTGACCAGGCGTTTACCTTCTTCTGTCAATTGTGTGTGGCCGCCATCACTGCCGCCGCGTTGTTTTTCAAGCAATGGAAATCCAAAAAACTTTTCGATTTTTTGCAGGTTACCCCAGGTACGGCGATAAGTGTAGCCTAGCTCGTCGCAGGCAGCCTTCATCGAACCTTTCTCCTCAATCAGTTTGAGCATTTGCCATTTGCCATCACCCAGAATTCCGGTTTCCTGTTCGTCCGACATCCATATTTTATAATGAAGCCGGATATCGGATAATTTGGGGCTGAATTTTGTCTCCATGGTCCTGAGATTTGCGCAAAAATAAGAAATTTGTCGATATGCATGAATGAACCTATCCGATAATATTTTCAGAATCGGGCATATTGATTACTTTTGCAGGCTAATTTAGAATCTATAAAAATAATGTCAAAAGTCAAATTGCAAAGTCAAAAGTCAAATAATCGAAGAAACACAAATATTCTCATCCTGCTTTTTGTTGGTGTGCTCATTGGTGCCCTGGATATCTCTATCGTGGGGCCGGCCATTCCTTCCATCGAAAAAAACTTGCATGTTGCCGGTCGTGACCTGAGTTGGATTTATTCGATCTATATCCTTTTCAACCTGGTAGGCATTTCGCTGATGGCGAAGATGTCGGATACTTTCGGGAGGCGTTGGATCTATATTATTGCTGTTGGCGTCTTCGGGTTGGGGTCGCTGGTGGTCTCCCTATCACATGATATTACTATGCTATTGATTGGCAGGGCCATTCAGGGATTCGGATCAAGCGGTATTTTCCCGGTTGCCTCTGCCGTAATCGGCGATGTTTTTCCCATTGAAAAGCGGGGAAGATCGCTAGGTTTGATAGGCGCGGTTTTTGGTTTTGCCTTTATCCTGGGTCCGTTCATTGCCGGATTCATGTTACTTTATTTTGACTGGAATGCCTTGTTTCTGATTAACATCCCGATAGCAATACTTTTAATGATCTTCGCGTACAAAATGTTGCCATCAGTCAGGCTTGAAGGAAAAACATCCATTGACTGGAGCGGAATTGTACTGATTGCAGTGATTCTCACAAGTTTCACCCTGGCGCTGAATAATTTGGACACCCATCATCTTGCAGACAGCATTGGTTCGTGGTCGGTTTTACCATTTCTGATGCTGGCCATTTTGCTCACCCCCATTTTGTTAATGCTTGAGCGGCATGAGAAGGAGCCTGTGTTAAATGTAAAATTATTCAACTCATCCCAGGTACGCATCGTCGGATTTATTGCTTTTGGGCTTGGGCTGTTTCAATCGACCATTGTCTTTCTGCCAAAACTTGCCGTCGACTTGTTCGGGGTAGAACCTTCCAGGGCAAGTTTTATGCTTTTACCGGTTGTAGTGGCAACAGCGCTTGGATCTCCGCTTGGCGGTCGCCTCCTGGATAAAGTTGGTTCAAAGATCATCATCGTTATCGGACTTATCATTGCCTCCATTGCATTGTTTATGTTCAGCCTTCTTACAAATAACCTGATAATCTATTATACTGCCGAAGCTTGTCTTGGCTTCGGACTCTCCATGAGGGCTTCACTCAGCTACATCATGCTCAACGAAGTGCCGGTGACGGAAAGGGCCTCAACCCAGGGAATTTTGTTGATATTTATTTCGATTGGCCAACTAACAGGAGCAGCGCTGATCGGAGCTATTGCAGCAGCCACTCCCGGAAAAGCCTCTGGTTTCGGCATCGCATTCCTGGTAATGACCACCCTCTCGGCAACGCTGGTAATTTTGGCGCTTTTTCTGAAAAACAGAAAGCAGGAACTCGCGGGCCAGCAATCAATTTAGAATAATTCCAAATAATGAACTA
>JBAXFM010000297.1:0-6234 GCA_037139855.1 Bacteroidota bacterium | reverse complement strand
AACCACGGGGCATTGGCCACGGTGACGATGAATGGTGCGAAGGTGGCGTGTGGGCCCCAGTATTCTTCGCTCATGATGATAAACACGTTGGTAAACAGGATGCAGGAAAAGATGATGGTTGGAATACGGATCCAATCCTTGCCTTTGATAAATGCGTAAATGGCAAAAGCATAATAGGGCCCGAAGAAAACGGCATCAAGCCAGATGGTTGCTTTCCACCAGGTTGGCCTTGCCCATTGCAAGGGATCGAAGTTAATCCCCCACCAGTGAACCATATCAACCAGGAACGGCAAAGGCCAGAGCGGATATTGAAAATCATCGGGATTTTTAATCACCAGCTGCTCCAGATCAACGATATAGGTGATGTAAAAAAGATTCAGAAAGAAAAACGCCAGATAGATGTAATCGATTTTGCGGTCTTTTAGGGGGATTGGTTGTCTCATTATTTAAAGGTTTGAAGGTTTAAGTAAAAACTGTCATACTCTTTTTCCTGCGAGCATTTTTAGCCAGCTGGGTGGCGATGTTCAACCTGAACCCTGGGATATTGGAGATAAAAGCGCCGATTTTAACGCTGATATCAGAATAAACCAGGGTTTTAGGCTCTAAAATCAATTTGACAATATGGCTGGCAACATCCCCGGGGGTTTTAGGTTTGGTGAATAAAGCGGCAATGAAATTCTGTTGTTCAGCCATCAGAAAATCCTGATCGATGGCGCCAAGTCTTGAATCCGGGAGAGAATCTGTTTTAATGTATCCCGGGAAGTATTCACTGACCATGATTTCCGTTCCGGCCCATTCTGCCTGGATGGTGCGGGTCCAGGCGGAAAATGCCGCTTTTGAACAAACGTAAGGCGCATAAAACGGAATTCCCATCATGAACCCGGGTGAGCCAATGTTGATAATATGCCCCCTGCCCTGTTTGCGCATAAATCCAACTGCCTCCTGGGTGGCGGCAACAGGAACGATGAGGTTGGTGGAGAAAGCGGTATGCAAATCGGCAGAGGAAACGGCGTCGGACTTTGCAACGATAATACTGGCTGCATTGTTAATCAGCACATCGATGCGGCTATAATGTGCAACAACCTTGCGCACTATTTCCCTGGCAGATGATTCATTACTGAGATCCATGGCAAGGACCAATGGGTTGTTCATCCGCCCTGCCAGATCCTCCAGTCTTTCTTTTCGCCGGGCACATATAGCAACCTTTGCCCCGGCGGCATCAAGGGCCATGGCGGTTGCAGCGCCTATGCCGGAGGAGGCGCCGGTGATGAGGATGACTTTATCTTTGAGTTCCAGGGGCATTGATTTACAAATGACGAATGACAAGTGACGAATGACGAATGAGGGGCCAAAAGTAGAAAGAATGTTGCATGTGTGGCATAAATTTCATAAGTTTGCCCTAAATTAACTGAAATATTATGAAGTTTTACCTCGGAATAATGGTCCTGGCTTTGATGTTGATGTCTTGTACATCAAACAATATAAAGATTAACACGAAGAACACCGGTGACCTTGATTCCACCGTTAACAGTGAAATCAATAAAAGCAGCAAAACAGCCACAACCCTGGATATTATGAAAAAACCATTTGGAAAAGCAGATCAGAAGGTGGTTTCCCTTTATACCCTCACCAACACCAGCGGGATGACTGTGAAAATCACCAATTATGGCGGCATTATTACCTCCATTCTTGTCCCTGATAAAACCGGTCGTATGGGTGACGTTGTACTGGGGTATGACAGCCTGAGTCAGTACATTGCTGGCAGTCCGTATTTCGGCGCAATTGTAGGACGGTATGCTAACCGTATCGCAAAGGGAAAATTCACTTTGAACGGAAAAAGTTACAATCTTGCCATAAACAACGGGAAAAACTCCCTGCATGGTGGCGTAAAAGGATTTGACAAGGTGGTATGGGATGCCAAAGAACTCAAAGATTCCTCACAGGTGCAACTTGAACTAACATACCTCAGCAAAGACGGGGAAGAGGGGTACCCGGGAAACCTGAAGGTAAAAGTTTTGTACAGCCTGAATGATCATGATGAACTGACAGTATTGATTGAGGCGGAAACAGACAAGTCAACCCCGGTAAATCTTTGCAACCACAGCTATTTTAACCTGAGCGAAGCCGACACGAATATCCTCGGTCATATGCTCACACTTTACTCCGATCAGTATACGCAGGTCAACAGTGAACTCATCCCGACGGGGGAACTGCCCGCTGTGAGCAGTTCCCCGATGGATTTCAACAATTCTGTTGCCATCGGCGAACGTATTTCCAAAGTAAAAGGCGGCTATGACCATAACTTTGTATTGAAGAAAAAAGCCGGAGAGCTTTCAATGGCTGCCCAATTGTATGATCCCCGCACGGGTCGCCAGCTTGAAATACTGACCACTCAGCCCGGAATTCAATTCTATTCGGGAAATTTCCTGGACGGAACCAATAAAGGAAAAGGTGGAAAAATTTACCAGCAACACTACGGTCTTTGTCTGGAGACCCAGCACTTCCCCGACTCGCCCAACCAACCTGCATTTCCGAACACCATTTTAAAGCCGGGCGTCAAATTCTCTGAGAAGACGGTTTTTCGGTTTTCGGTGATCGATTAAAAGTGACGAATGACAAGTGACGAGTGACAATTAAATTATCTGGTTTATTAATTTTGGGATATGAACTGTATTATCATCGATGATGAAAAACATTGTATCAAGACATTGACCAATCTGCTGGAGATGAATTTTCCGGAGGTCAATGTTTTGGAAAGTTGCCTGGATTCGACCAAAGCATATGATCTGATTCAGACCCGCAGACCGGATTTCATTTTTCTTGATATTGAAATGCCGCTGCTGAATGGATTTGACCTCCTTTCAAAATTTGAGCATCTGAATTTTGATGTGATTTTTACCACCGCCTATGATTCTTATGCTGTAAAGGCCATCAAATTCAGCGCCCTGGATTACCTGC
The DNA here is from genome assembly GCA_037139855.1 of Bacteroidota bacterium. Taxonomy (GTDB): domain Bacteria; phylum Bacteroidota; class Bacteroidia; order Bacteroidales; family FEN-979; genus CAIVAT01. The sequence goes on along the minus strand of JBAXFM010000297.1, from coordinate 3,276 downwards.
TGAAACCCATCAGCAGGGAGGATCTTGCAGCGGCCATTGAAAAAATTAAAAACAAGCTGAATCCAATCAGCAAAGCGCAGCTACAGATGGCCACCGCAGTGCATAATAAGCAACTGCCCGATACGATTGCCATGCCAACCTCCGACGGGTTGACCTTTGCCTCTGTGAATGATATTGTTTACTGCCTGGCGGATGGTGGGTATACCCGTATGTTTATGACCGACAAAAGCGAAATACTGCTCTCCAAAACGCTGGGTGATGTGGACGAACTGCTCAGCGAATATCATTTTTTCCGCATCCATCATTCCACGCTGATCAATCTGAAACAAGTCAAACAATATATTCGTGGCGAAGGCGGCGACGTGATCATGAGCAATGGCGCAACACTCCAGTTAGCCCGTTCGCGCAAAATTGATTTTCTGAATATCTTTATGCGGTTCTGAGGTAACGGTCTTTTCCCCGACTGTGGTCAAAATCCTGCCGACTACCAAATAATTCCTGCCGGTTGTTAATTCGCGCTTGACTTCCCCCTGTTCAGCGGGTACATTTGGAATATTGAAAATTATGAAACTATGAGCAGGTTCGATGACACCCTTACCCCCCTCTCCTTGAGGAGCGGGGACGGGGGTGAGGTATTTCATACAAGGGTTAAAATTCTTTTTGTACTTTTACCCACATGAAACCCACCCCCCGTTACTGTTGGTTTACACTCCTTTTGCTTTTGACCTTCCAGGTAAACACGCTTCGGGCCCAGGAAGAGAAAGACTATTTTTTTCAGAAACTAACTACGGTCAACGGGCTTTCATCCAATTTAATTCATTGTGTATTCCGTGATTCCCGGGGATATGTGTGGATTGGCACCAGCAACGGGCTTAACCGGTATGACGGGAAAAACATTAAAATTTATCATCATAATGCCGCTGACCCGCAATCATTGCCCCGCGAAAGTATCAGAGTTATCACCGAAGACAAAGAGGGTCATTTGTGGATGGGCGCTGATTATGGCCTCGTTGAATTTGACCCCTTAACGGAACAATTCCATTTGTACCGAAATGAAGAGGGCAATCGGCGATCGTTGGGTAAAGACCACATCCCTTGTCCATTCATCGATTCTCAAAATAACCTGTGGGTCGGCACGGAAGAGGGACTAAAACTATTTGATCCGAAATCCCATGAATTTGAAACATTTCTGCCTTTTCCACCTGATTCAATTAAGAAAAATCCTGATTTAGGACTTACCTGGGCTTTAGCAGAAGACAAGTTTCACAACCTTTGGTGTACCGGTATCAGGGGAATAAACAAGTTCAATCCCAAAAAACGTGTATGGCAGTCATTTCCATTTCAAAACGAAAAATCAGGAGCAGCAACCTCCGTGATCATTGACCACGATGGCAATTTTTGGATTACCCGATATAATGGCGGGCTCATGTTGTTTCACCCGGAAAACGGGCAATATGAGTCCATTCCGAAAATTATTTTCGACCGTGAAATGTTCTACAGCGCTTTGAGCGAATGGAAGGATCCAGCCGGGGAATATTGGCTGACCATTTTAACGCCAAGAGGGATGATCTTTTATAACCACAAGTCAAAAAAAAGTGTTTTAATTAATTCTTTCCTTTTAAATTCAAATTCAAAAAGCTCCAACCTGCCAACATGGGTATCAACGGACCGGGAAAATATTTTATGGATCGGAACCTACAATGGGGTATGTTATCTTGACGATGCCGATCAGGCTTTTCATACAAGGATACCGGTTCAGGGCGACTTTCCGGAAGACAAAGGCATACCAGGGTCGATTGAAACTATTTATGAAGAAAGGGATTTGAAAATGCTGGCCTTTTACTGGGCCAGAGGTATTGGAATTTACGCGAATGACTGGAAGCCCATCAGGTTTTATCCACATATTCCTCCATCGGAGACAAGCCTGACATCGAGAGATATTGGTGGAATTTATAAAGATTTTCGTGGCATCTATTGGCTTACAACAGATGATGGCCTTGTGAGATTCGATATGACTGCCAATTCATTCAAATTATTTATGCCGAAGGATGAAACTGCTTCCAAAGCTATGGAGCCGTGGCTGATGCGTGATATCGTTCCTTTTGATTCCACCGGTTTTTATATCCGCTCCAAAGGCCGTGGTATTTGTAAATTTGATTTTGTCAGGGAGAAATTTGTCCAACACCTGGTTCATCATGACGCTGACCCTGCATCGCTCCCCGCCAACGAATTGAGAGCAATCTTAAAAAGCGATGATAACCGCCTGATCATTGTTTCAGTTCGCTCCGGTTTGTTTATCTATGAACCAAAGAATAACACCTTTGAAGTTTATCATCAGCATCCTGATCCGCTGATCGGCGAAGCGTTAAACAATCTGTACGTTGACCCATCGCTTTCCGGAAATATTCTCTGGCTCAATTCGGCACATGGACTGTTGAAATTTGATTTGCACACCAAGCGATTTGAACTGTTTGATTCCCGGAACGGGTTGGCAAATGATTTTCTGATCAGCAGCGAAACCGACCACAAAGGACATGTATGGGTGGCACATCCGGCTGGCATTTCCATGTTCGATACGACAACCCGAAGATTTACCAATTATTCGGAAAATAATGGTCTGGTATTTATGGAATTGAGCGCTAACATGAAAAAATTAGCCGATGGCAACATTTACATCGGCTGTTGGGACAAACTTATTTATTTCAATCCCGATCAGTTGAATGCCAACCTGCATGTTCCTCAGGTTCACATTAATTTTGTTCAGATTTTAAATCAACCATACAGGATGTCGATCGATTCAGTGACCCGAAAAAAAACGATTATCCTTCGATACGACCAGAATTTGATAACCGTTGATTTCTCGGTGCTTAATATTTCCCATCCCAATGAAAACGGCTACTATTACCGGTTGGATCAAGATTCTTCGTGGCATAAATTGAATGAAGGCGTTGTAAACCTGGTCAGTTTATCACCGGGCAAATATGTACTACAGGTAACCGGCAGCAATGACAGCGGAGTGATGAATCCGAAAGGCGATGTACTGTATATCACCATCCTCCCGCCCTTTTATCAAACATGGTGGTTCAGAGTGTTAGTGGTACTTGGCATCTTCGCTATTTTTTATATGATCCAACGGATGCGAATAAAAAGAATTAAGCGTGAAGAGCAACTCAAAACCGAATTCAACAAACAGCTGGCCCAGGCGGAAACCAAGGCGTTACGGGCCCAGATGAATCCGCACTTTATTTTCAACAGTCTGAATTCCATTAACAGTTT
>JBAXFM010000296.1:0-6289 GCA_037139855.1 Bacteroidota bacterium | reverse complement strand
CTTTTCGAAGCCTACTGCTTCAGTACACCGTTCCCATTTCTTCGAATCCAAGCCGGAAGTAGGCAGTTGCTTCCTTCCCGCAGCAAAAAACGCTGCGCTTACTTTTTTGCTGACTGTGTGGTACGAAGTTGGAAACTTTTTATCAGAATAGAATAATATAGACAAACCACAGTCATCAAAGGTACCTGGCCCTTTGTTCCCTTTTGTTTAACTCCCTTTGTTCATTTTGTAGCGTAATCCCCGCCGTTTTCAGCTTTAAATTCTTTTCCAGGTAATACTCGATCTTTACAAAACAATATTGCAGGTAATCTTTGTCGGGATGTATGAGAACCACGTCGTCGCAATACCGGAAGTAATGCCTGATTTTCAACTTCTCCTTAACCCAATGATCAAAATACGCCAGGTAAATATTACCAAGGTATTGAGATAGGTAATTTCCAATTGGCACTCCTTGTGTTGAATCAATGATCGTGTCAAGCAGCCACAATACATTTTCGTCGGCGATCTTCCTGCGAATAATCCCCTTGAGAATTTCGTTATCAATGGAAGGGTAAAACTTGCTTATGTCGAATTGCAGGCAATACTTTGAATCCTTCTCCCGGATCGACTTAACAACCTTTTTACGACCATCTTCAACCCCGCGTCCTTTTATCGACTGAAATGTATTGCGGATCAGGATGCTTTTCCATATAGGCTCTACAACTTGTAAAATGGCATGATGCAAAATGCGATCGGGAAAGTATGGCAGGCTGAATATTTGCCGCTCCTTGCCTTTGTCGATGAGCTTAAAAATTCGATACTCACTATTTTTGAATGTTTTGTCGATCAACATATCCTGCAATTTTCGCAGGTAAAACGGCTCAAATTCATTAACATGAATAACCTCCTTGTAACGCTGTTTGCCCTTTTGAGCATTAACATGCGCCAGGCGAAGGTTGTCCATGTCGTAAATCTGCGCGTATATGTTTTTGATCGTTTTCATTCGTTTTATTTCCAGCCAGAACCTTCGTTACCTACCAGCACTTTAACGGCCAATTCAAATGTTTCACCAAGAGGTGAGGCTGCCTTATGGTATTATCTTACAAAACTTCACTCGCGCGGCAATATTCTGATTGGCATTGCCGGAATCATTATTCAGATTCCAATTCCAGGGCCCGGCATTGCTCCCATTATTCGCATTGCCCCCAAAATTCGCAACCTCCATAAAACAGCCTTTTTTCTTCAAAACTTTCTTTCTTTTAAAGCGCTTCGCATTTTGTGCGCTACGCGCCATTTGTAATTTAAAACGCCACCCGCGCGGCAACATACTGATAGGCATAGCCGGAAACATTAAGCAGATCCCAAAACCAGGGCCCGGCACTGCCCCCATAATGCGCACTGCCCCCAAAAAGCGCAACCCGCCAGCCAGTAGATTGATAGTAATAATCCGTGATCTTAAGCGAAGCGGATGCAGTTCCTCCGACCGTGGCCGGCAGCATTACACGAGAGGAATTTACAAGTGTGTTTTGATAGCCATCTGCATTTGCAAGCGTAACACCCGTTGCGTCGTATCCGACCGCCGTATCGTCCGCCCAATTCGCCCAATTTGACGTTACGTAAGGAACATTGGCGTTGACGTTAATGCCATCCGTCCATTTCCAAACATGGCCATATAGATTTTCAATGCCGCGATATTTGCTATACTTTGTTTTATCGGTAGCGCAAGCAGCTGCCCCGGCGTTATCAGCTGAAAGATTTCCGACCACATTCCCATTACCTGTAGGTGCAAATGGATTGTAATTATTGTAGGCAGCCCAATTCGATGTCCCCGTTATTCCAGGTCCGACTTCGGCTATATTTTGTATATAAAACGTGCCGTATTCTATCAAGATCAGTAGCTCAAGTGCATTTTGCTCATCATACCCAACTTGATGCCATCCAAGGCCATGATTTTTTACTAATGTGCGGGATTGCGACCTGGTAAAATAGGTAAGCGGAACCTTGCCCGAAACAGAACTTAACTTATCCCCTGTCGTTGCAGTATAGTCACGCTGCGTCTGAATTACCGTATTTGCTGCCGTTTCATTTGTCGGGACTGTTGTGACCTTAATTTTCGTGTCGCCGATTGTTTTAACGACAAATGTTGCATTATTGTTAGTCGTACCGCTTACCACGATGATATCACCGACCGCCAGCGATGTATATGGGTTTGTGTAGGCAGCAGTCGTTAAACTACTATCTGCTGCTGCAAATGTCACAGAATGAGCTGGCAAGTAAATTCCGTTTTTATAGGACGTGGCTGACACATCATATAAAACCCCTTCGTAGGCTGAATAATATAAATATGGCTTTTCAACTCCATTTATCAAAAATGCCGGATGGACCGTATAGCCAGATAGCGGATATAATGAAATCCACCACTCGACCGTATTGTTCAGGTAAACATATTTTTGATAGAACTTCGGAATTTCGACCATAACCTGTCCATCTGCGCCGGTGAGTGTCGATCCTGTTCCGTCTGACTTCTTAGTCCAGTCGTCTTCCTGTAGGTAATAATTGACCGTACCATTATCGAGTAAAAGGCATCCTTTCATTTTTGACTGCACCGGGAGTGCGCCATCGCCAGGTGAAGCTCCTTTGACCGCTGATGCGATTGATCCAAGCCTGGTGTATGTGTCTAAGTTCTGATTCCACCTAAGCCCCTGCGCGTAAACATTTTCATCGTAATTTGTGTATGCCACAGCTACCGCAGCACTCGATATGCTTTGATTGATAAGCTGTGGGGCGTTATTGAGTTTAACCCTGCCTAATGCGCCGGTAAATGTCGAACCACTGCTCCAGGTCAACCTATACATGATCACCACTTCTGACGGTTCAAATCCAGTCCAATCGAATGTTTTAGGGTCTTCTGCGTTAGCCAGGGCACCAGTAGTAAATTCCCCACGCCCAGGAATGATCAGATAACGACCAATCCCGGCAATATTTGAAAAACACAGATACGAATTATAAAACCTGTTATTTTGCCCTGTAGTCATTGTTCCAGCGTTGTCGTATTGTATATAGGTTGCTGAATATGGATAAGGTACGCCTGTTGTGTCCCATTTATAAGCTATGGCGGAAGTGCGGTAATACTTAAGATAAGCATGGTCCGGCGCGGTAGGATCTGTAAGTGCAGCTAAGGTGTGATCCAGGTCCTCATCGGCAATTTTAGTTTGAGATATGGAGAAAGTATTGGCGGCCGACGTAGCAGTGCCAGGAAGAATTGAATACCCGGCCAGCACACCACCACTGACATACCTGCTTCCGATTGTTGCATGTAAATAGTAATGCATTTCACGATCAATAAGACAGGTGTGTCGCTCGTCATGCAGTAGGTACTTGCCGTAGCTACTTTTATCCCAATCCACCGACGCGAAAGGAACCTTTGTATCTTCCAGCGTCCAGGGTACCTGCGATTCCTGCAATATCCCGCCTGTGGTATTCATGAAGAAATACGACTTGCTTTTCCCTGCAACATTACCAGTTATTTTTTTTGTTTGTGACGCGACTACGTTACAGATAACACCCTTGCGGATATATCGCAATGGTCCGATTTTGGTTAGGGTTAACGTGCTATCAGCGGCATTAAATGACATTGAGCTGGAATCGTTATTGACCCATCCCATGCGGTTTGTCAGTACCCACATTGAAGATGATTCATTCCATCCGCCGTAATGCTCGCCATCAACCATATCGGCATTGAGGTTTGTATTTAAGGTCATTGACGATGTTGAGTATGGCTCAACATCGGTGCCTACGGTAGAGGTAAATTTCACCGCTTTGATATTTGAATTTGCCTCCAGCTCTCCGGTTGCATTAGTATTTTCCCAAATTGCAGTACCATGAGAATTAGTGCCAAAAAACAATGAGTCTTTTAAATACTCACTGCCTTTTATATCGACTGATTTTCGTGGGCTTGTTGTGCCAACTCCAAGTTTTCCGCCGGTTATCTGAGTAATTTGAATAGAAAAACTTCGAACTGCCCGAACACATATATCTGTAGCATTTTTCAACTGCGAAATCATTGCTGGCGCCGACTGCATGACAGCTACCCAGGCGCTTGAGGTTGATATCGCCTCAGATGATGACCAGTACCTTTTAATCCAGAAATTAAACCCGCCAACCGTATTGTAAACAAGTGATAACTGATATATTTCGTCTTTTGACGGAAGGTACCAATCGGAATAACCATTTACTACCAGGTTATTGCATAATTTGGCAGCATATACCGTAGGAAAGGGAAATCCGCCTGTAATAGAATCTCCATAGATGGCTATTATTTTATTTGTATTTGCCTGGCCTGTGCCTATTCCGGTGGCAGTGTTGGAGGTGCTTCCATACGGAAATGAATTTGACCCCCACCGCGTTCCGTCGCTCAAATTACCAATGTCTGCCGTTGCCGCAATCAGTCCTTTCTGATATGCAGGATCATAACCAATATCACCAGCTTTAAGAATATAAAATATAATACCACCCCCGTAACTATCTCCAACACTTAACATCCCGATCGAAATAGTATCCCTTGTTATTTGACTTCCGGCAATCTGCATCTTCACATTTGTGTTTGCAGTGGCCGCTATACTTCCCAGGTGAAATCTATTGGTCAGCGTTAATGGAGATAGCGTTGTGCCATTTTTTTGAAGGTATTGAGGTGGGGAGCCGGAAACCATATAGTTGCCTGAAACAAAAACATCATTCATGGTTTGTGTCAGCTCAAACTTTGCGGTAAGCCTGTAGGTTTTATTGCTATCGGCCATGTAAACAAAGCTCACGTCCTTTGGCATTACCTGTTTAAAGGTTGTCGTTTTGTTTGGAACCCATAAATCAACCACGCGCATCTGCGAAAAGGATGCCAGGCTAAAAAGAAGTATTGAAAATAATAATGTGATTTTTTTCATGCTGATTTTTTTTAATTCCAAACCTCAATTAATGATCCCTCAGGAGCGCCCATTGGCAATGTCAGATCCTGGCCTGCCCGAACTACGCCAGCCTGTTTAGTATCGTTGACCATGATGATAAATGCATCCGTGAGCGTGAACGTGGTCACAGTAAAAAGTACCTGACCCTCAGTCGCTATAAATGATTGTTTTTTCATTACCGCCGTAGTGCTGCTGATCCGTCCTCCGGATGACATGCGAATACCCATTTTACGTTAGTATTTGAAAGGTTTCCCGAATAATATTCACAAGCTGAACTGCGCCTGCGGCGGGTATAAATTCAATGGAAAATGTGTCCATGATGATCGTCTCAATGCGCTGGCCAAGATCAATGCTTTTGCCAGCTTTCAAAATAACATTTCCGCTCGCCATGAATATTTTGGCATCTGCATCTCCGGCATTGTCAAATGTTATACTGTTGCAATTTGAGGCGATGCCTGCCGTATTAATAGCAACGTTAACACAAGTATAGGTTGACTTATGAGTTATAAGCATTGACGTGAATTGTTTAGGTTCTTGAAAGAATATTGCTCACCGCGATAAACTGTGCATCGCTATCGCTCATAGCTGGAGTTATGGCTTTTACCCTGACGGATTCCGCAGATACAAGCGACTCCCATGTTTTAAAATCTTCGCCTGCCTGGGTTTTCTGGTCAATATACCACTGTGCATCAAGCTCTATTTGTGTATCGACCGTAACATTATTGGCCGCTGCCTTGTCTGCGATCAGCGTATACATTTTTCTTTTGATCCACCATTTCCAGTATCCGAGTAAACAATCCGGATTCGATGAACATGACAACATTACTGTTGTTGGTGCAGCGGCCGAGCTGGTAAATGAGCTAAGCATGAAAATTGCCGCTACCCCAACCGCGCCCATGATCCACCATAAAAGGTTGCCTGATTTTTTTTCTTTATTCGCTACGCTTGTTTCCATGGTGCTGGTTTATTTTGAATGATTACAAATTACCTGATCCCCGCCATTGAGACAACCGGATTTGGCTTTTCCTTTGGCAGTAAATCGCCATATACCGTCGCTCCGGTCTTGACAGTCGTATCAACAATATAGTTGACGGCATTGGTGAATTTAACATCTGCGCTTGCCGATGACGTATCCTGGGCTACCCTGGCGTCAACCAAACTTTTGAAAACACTTAAATCGGTCCCAATCGTTTCTCCGCTTGTCACCTTAACCTGTGCGTCTTCCCATAATTGCACGTTAAATGACTTTCCTGCTATTTTAGCCTTTTGCGCCGTGACTCCCCACCAGATTGAGGACTTTTTGATTCTCCAAGCCCAATACCCAAGACTGTATTTGCTGTCATTGCCAATGG
>JBAXFM010000295.1:0-6305 GCA_037139855.1 Bacteroidota bacterium | reverse complement strand
AAAAAGAAAATAACAATTAACATAGGAGGTTTAAATTATGAGCGAAATGATTAAAAATCGTTATGATTTTATTTTAATGTTCGATGTCATCGATGGCAATCCAAATGGGGATCCTGATGCAGGAAATTTGCCAAGAGTAGATGCCGAAACCGGTATGGGTTTAGTCACTGATGTTTGCTTAAAACGTAAAGTAAGAAATTTTGTGCAGATCGTCAAGAAGTCAGTAAAACCTTATGATATTTTTATTAAAGAAAAGGCTGTGTTAAACAGACTAATTGACGAATCGCATGATCAAGAAGAGGTTGTTTTAAAAGAAAAACCTGGCGATAAAACAGAAGCAGCGCGCCGATGGATGTGTGCTAATTATTTTGACATAAGGACATTTGGTGCAGTTTTAAGTACAGGAAAAAATGCAGGTCAGGTTCGAGGCCCAGTCCAATTAACATTTGGCCGGTCGGTTGAACCTGTGGTTGCCTTAGAACACAGTATTACCCGTATGGCTGTGGCCACTGAAGCTGAGGCCGAAAAGCAAAGTGGGGATAACCGTACAATGGGTCGAAAATTTACAATTCCTTATGGTTTATTTATAACTCATGGCTTTATTTCAGCTCATTTGGCAGAGCAAACAGGTTTTGATGAAGATGACTTACAATTGTTTTGGGAGGCCCTGAAGTCAATGTTTGATCATGACCATTCGGCAGCACGCGGGATGATGAGCACTCGTAAACTTATTATTTTTAAACATAATAGCGCTTTAGGCAATACCCCTGCATTTCAGCTTTTTGATTTGGTCAGTGTTGAAAAGAAAGATAAAACAAAACCGGCTCGTTCTTTCGCAGACTATCTTGTTCATGTAAAAAAAGATTCACTTCCTCCTGGTGTTGAAATGATCGAGTTCATTTGACATTCGTTAATTAACCTATGGCATTGTGAGGTAACTGATAATGCTTTTATAATCAATGAAAAGTTGATGAATCCCGCAACCGATAACGATGATGGTCTTCTGATGCTTTCCGGCATTCAGCACTTTTCCTTTTGCGAAAGACAATGGGCCCTTATCCATATCGAACAGCAGTGGAATGATAACAGATTAACCGTAGAGGGTCATTTCATGCATGAAAAAGTGGATGATCCCTTGGAAAATGATTTAAGAGGAGACACAGTAACACTTCGCTCAGTATCCCTTACATCTTTTACACTTGGATTATACGGGCGGGCGGATGTTATTGAGCTAATGAAAGTTTATGATGGCAATACTATCAATTCTATTGTAATTAAGGAAAGACCGGGGAGGTGGAAGGTGATACCGGTGGAATACAAGCGCGGGAAGCCAAAGCCTGATGAACGGGATGAGGTTCAGCTTTGTGCGCAAGCTATTTGTCTGGAAGAGATGCATGGAATATGTATTGGAAAAGGTTTTCTCTATTATGGTGAGACCCGGCATCGACATGAAGTTGAGTTTACTGACAATCTGAGGAGATTGGTTAAAAACTATGCAAAACGCATGCACGAAATTTTTGACAAAGGATTGTCGCCGCCACCCGTTTATAAACCACATTGCAAGTCATGCTCCCTTTTGGATATTTGTTTGCCAAAAACGCTGGAAGGATTAAAAAGTGTAGAAGAATATTTGGGTAAAATAGTCAGGCAGACTTTTGATGAACCGTCAAATTAAAGGTGTAGTTAATCTATTTACCATGCGAAAATTGCTGAATACTCTTTATGTCACAACTCCTGAATCATATCTGACAAAAGATGGGGAGAATGTGGTTGTTAAAGTTAAAGATGTTGAAACATTCAGGATACCTGTTCATAATATCGAAGGGATTGTTTGTTTTGGATACATGGGTGCAAGTCCTGGATTAATGGGCATGTGTGCGGAAAGGAATGTCGGGCTATCCTTTGTTTCCCCTACGGGCAGGTTTATCGGGCGCTTTCAGGGAAAAGTGAGCGGCAATGTTTTGCTTCGACGAAAGCAATACCGATTAGCCGATGCAGAAGATAATTCAGTTTCGATTGCACGTGTATTCATCATCGGGAAGGTTAGCAACTGCCGGTCAATTCTTCAAAGGATGATACGTGACCATTGTTCAATAATAAATGTTGCCATTGTAGAGGAGTCGAGTAAAATTCTTCAAAATATTCTTAAAAGAATACTCAATGTTAGCTCATTAGATGAAATCAGGGGTTATGAAGGAGAGGCAGCATTGGCCTATTTTTCTGCATTTGATCAATTGATCCTTTGCCAAAAAGAGGAATTTTTCTTTCATGGTCGCAACCGGCGACCACCGCGGGATAATGTAAACGCAATGCTTTCATTTGTATACACCATCCTGATGCATGATGTTCAATCGGCCATAGAAACGGTTGGGCTTGATCCGTTTGTAGGGTTTCTTCATCGCGACAGACCTGGGCGGCCATCGCTGGCATTAGACATGATGGAAGAATTCCGGCCATATCTGGCCGATCGGCTTGTGCTTTCACTGATAAACAGGAAGCAAGTTAATTCAGGGGGTTTTATTCATACAGATGCAGGCGATGTAATAATGAAAGAAAATACCCGCAAAGAGTTAATCACAGCCTGGCAGAAACGGAAACAGGAAAAGATTATGCACCCTTGGTTACAGGAAGAAATTCAAATTGGGCTATTGCCTTACGCACAGGCATTGTTGTTTGCCAGATATTTGAGAGGAGACTTGGATAATTATCCGGTATTTATCATGAAATAGACGGAAATATGATGGTTTTAGTAACGTATGATGTTGAAACGCTGAACAAGGCGGGTCAGAAACGGTTGAGGCGTGTGGCCAAAATGTGTGAAGATTATGGTCAACGGGTTCAGAATTCTGTTTTCGAGTGTGTTCTTGAGCCGGGTAAATTCACCGAATTGAAATTCGGGTTGATTGACATTATCGATGAGGAGAAAGACAGTTTGCGTTTTTATTTTTTTGGTTCAAAATGGTCAGGAAAGGTAGAGCATGTTGGCGCAAAACCATCAATAAATCCTGAAACTGATTGTCTTGTGATTTAATGTGCGAACCTGATGCGAACAGTGAATTACAGGAGGTTTCGCACATCCTTTAAATTAGAAGTTTGACTGTTTGCCAAGTCTTTATTAATCGTAAAATGGTCTTTGAAATCTTGGTTCGCAGAAATGAATGTGTAATGATCAGTAAATCAATAAGTAATAATTGTAGAGTCGCTCCCCGCACGGGGGGCGTGGATTGAAACGTGTTATCCTTTGCATCCAGTGCATCCGGTTCGGTCGCTCCCCGCACGGGGGGCGTGGATTGAAACATCAGGAATAACGCAACAGAAAACAGATCAGGCGTCGCTCCCCGCACGGGGGGCGTGGATTGAAACCGATGGGTCAAGCGGTAACATTGAACCCATGCGTCGCTCCCAGCACGGGGGGCGTGGATTGAAACCTATTGCCCCGTTACGATGCTTTGCGATTATGAGTCGCTCCCCGCACGGGGGGCGTGGATTGAAACGTGACCATGTTACAGGTACGTCAAGCAAAAATGTCGCTCCCCGCACGGGGGGCGTGGATTGAAACAGGAAACCGTTAAAACTAACGGGAACCCATTGCGTCGCTCCCCGCACGGGGGGCGTGGATTGAAACGCTGATAATCTCATATCTGTTTTTCCACGAGACGTCGCTCCCCGCACGGGGGGCGTGGATTGAAACGTAAAAGGTGATGGCTACATCATTCAGGGAATTGTCGCTCCCCGCACGGGGGGCGTGGATTGAAACACCACACCGGTAACCCTGCCCATTGCGGTTACGGTCGCTCCCCGCACGGGGGGCGTGGATTGAAACATTTTCCTGTGGGGAAAGATAAATGGTCCGCAGGTCGCTCCCCGCACGGGGGGCGTGGATTGAAACGTATAGCTGTAATGCGTAGCATCGAACCCGAACGTCGCTCCCCGCACGGGGGGCGTGGATTGAAACAACACAGCCATACTATTATAGTCAGAAGCAAAGTCGCTCCCCGCACGGGGGGCGTGGATTGAAACACGAAGCTCTACTGATCAGGGAGGTCTCTGCAGTCGCTCCCCGCACGGGGGGCGTGGATTGAAACTTTTTGGTGGCCTGTGAATACCCGGCGGCTGTAGTCGCTCCCCGCACGGGGGGCGTGGATTGAAACGCAAAGGAACCTAAACTGATTACCGGGACGGTGCGTCGCTCCCCGCACGGGGGGCGTGGATTGAAACCTTCCACCAGTGCGGTAATTGAATTGTCATATAGTCGCTCCCCGCACGGGGGGCGTGGATTGAAACCAGACACCTTAACTGATTGGAGATTGAAGCAGAATGTCGCTCCCCGCACGGGGGGCGTGGATTGAAACGATGCTGTCAGATCCTTTGACCTCCCGACAATCGTCGCTCCCCGCACGGGGGGCGTGGATTGAAACAGTAATTGTGAACCGGAAACACCTTTAGAATTTAGTCGCTCCCCGCACGGGGGGCGTGGATTGAAACTACACTATTTACCTGAAATATTGAGGTAGGCAAAGTCGCTCCCCGCACGGGGGGCGTGGATTGAAACTTTCATGTTCAATTGAATAAACAAATCTTTTAAGTCGCTCCCCGCACGGGGGGCGTGGATTGAAACCATGAATCCGGCGACACAATGCCATGATAGGCAGTCGCTCCCCGCACGGGGGGCGTGGATTGAAACATAAAATCAAAAGAGTTGTACGAACTTGACGCGGGTCGCTCCCCGCACGGGGGGCGTGGATTGAAACAGCTCATTCGACAAGAGATATTAACGTGAATGATGTCGCTCCCCGCACGGGGGGCGTGGATTGAAACCAGAATTCAGGCTTTATGGTTCTTATTCTTGCCGTCGCTCCCCGCACGGGGGGCGTGGATTGAAACGCCTGATCTCTCAATACTCCCGCCTGCCGGTCACGTCGCTCCCCGCACGGGGGGCGTGGATTGAAACGATGCTTGGTTAATGGCAATGCACCTGCTGGGAGTCGCTCCCCGCACGGGGGGCGTGGATTGAAACAGCATGTGTATGTGATTATTCCGCGAAGCAATGTGTCGCTCCCCGCACGGGGGGCGTGGATTGAAACATTGGCGCAAACCGGACAAATGTAAATGTACTGTTGTCGCTCCCCGCACGGGGGGCGTGGATTGAAACGCTTCCTTTTTCTTTGACGTTCATTCAAAGAAAGTCGCTCCCCGCACGGGGGGCGTGGATTGAAACAAAGATCAGATTTGACCCAATGGTTGAAGCAACGTCGCTCCCCGCACGGGGGGCGTGGATTGAAACGCATTAGCACAAACTGGAGAGTTTCCGACATTTAGTCGCTCCCCGCACGGGGGGCGTGGATTGAAACTTACATTTCCCCCCTCATTACATCTCCCATGTGTCGCTCCCCGCACGGGGGGCGTGGATTGAAACAAAATTGTGTCGTTGAACATGAACATACCGTTTGTCGCTCCCCGCACGGGGGGCGTGGATTGAAACTGATTGCTGTTGAAAGTACATCCTGGTTTTTTAGTCGCTCCCCGCACGGGGGGCGTGGATTGAAACCTATTTTATTAACGCGATAAATCCAACCATGGAACGTCGCTCCCCGCACGGGGGGCGTGGATTGAAACTTTTTGTCAAAAGATGGCACCTCTTGGATAGCCAGTCGCTCCCCGCTCGGGGGGCGTGGATTGAAACGTCAGTCACGCAAGGGTACTATTTGAGTGCGGCCAGTCGCTCCCCGCACGGGGGGCGTGGATTGAAACATGGCTTGATTAATTTAAGGCCTCCGTGCTGTGTCGCTCCCCGCACGGGGGGCGTGGATTGAAACTGGTTTGGGTTGCCATGTTGCCGCTGGCCTGATGGTCGCTCCCCGCACGGGGGGCGTGGATTGAAACACCGGAACCATATCAACCGACCAAATCCTGAAGGTCGCTCCCCGCACGGGGGGGGCCTGACAGTTCTGATGACCGATAAACCTGACAGGGTCCGTGAGACCTGTCAGTGTTTTAAAACGGTAAAAAACAAAAAAGCCACCCTACGGACAGCTCAACGAGAAAAACAGGAAATACATCGGATTATTCGAAGTCGGCAGTGGCAGGTGTTTTTGGCGACAATAATGCAGGATAGATGGTAACTGAGTCGTCGGAGTCATTGAAATCAGCGGTAACAGGTGTGACCGGCGCCAGCATCACCAGGGAGATCATATCAGCAGGCGTTTCCTCAAAGGTGGCTTCGGTCGGGGTAACAGGAATCAATGAATTCATCTCATTCACCGGGATCATTTCTTCAAAGGTTGCTTCCACCGGGGTGGATGGCG
>JBAXFM010000294.1:0-6314 GCA_037139855.1 Bacteroidota bacterium | reverse complement strand
GGAATTTATTAATTTTCCGGTCTAAAACGAACCTAACCATCTTAACATTAAAAAACATGACCAAAGCAGAAATCGTAAACGAAATCGTAAACAAAACAGGAACCGAAAAAGTAGCTGTCGAAGCCACTGTTGAAGCAATCATGGAAACAATCAAAACCTCCATGGCCAAAGGTGAAAACATTTATCTCCGCGGATTTGGCACTTTCCTGTTAAAGACAAGAGCTGCCAAGATCGGAAGGAACATTACCAAAAATACTTCCGTTAAAATCCCCGCCCACATGGTTCCTGCTTTTAAACCATCCAAAGAGTTTCTGGCTGAGGTGAAGGTCAAGGTGAAGGTGAAATAATGCGCCCACTCCGAAAGGTTTATTAAAAATGTTCGCAGTCAATCTACCCACCCCCGACCCCTCCCTTTTCAAGGGATGGGAGCGCCGGAGGTGGGTAGTGATTATTTCGCCAATGCAACCGAAATGAAAAAATTTGAACTGAAGCAAAGCGACGCCGGATATCATTTAGCGGTTAACAACATGTTGGATAACCTTCTATTGATCCCGGGCGGTTCATTTACACGTGAAGACGGCAATACCGTAATCGTGAAGACGTTTTACCTGTCGCAATTCCAGGTTACGCAACGGTTGTATGAGGATGTTACAAGCGTTAATCCTTCCTCTTTTAAAGGCGCTCAACACCCCGTGGAAAGTGTCTCGTGGTTCGATGCCGTGAAATTTTGTGCTTTGCTGAACGATGAATATTTCAGTTCCGAACCGCAAAAAACTCCGTCACTCTCAAACCTCGTAAATCTCTCCGACAAAGAACTTGACTCCTTAAAACTCAATCCAACTTCAGCCGGTTTTCGGCTGCCAACGGAGGCAGAATGGGAATATGTCTCGAGGGGAAATAACAATCAAAACACATATGCCGGTAGCGCTCTCCTTGACCTGGTAGGGTGGTATATAAATAATAACAACTACGAAACAAAGCCGGTTGGATTGAAATTTCCGAACGCGTTTGGCTTATACGACATAAGCGGAAATGTGTGGGAATGGTGCTGGGATTGGTACGGTGATTATGGCAAAAAAAAGTTGGATAACCCGGTTGGTTCAACTTCAGGTACGAACCTTGTGGATCGCGGTGGCTCGTGGCTATTCGGCGTTGGCCTCCGCCTGCATGGTGATGGCAGCATCATCTCCCCCTACTACTGCAACAACTTTCTCGGCTTCCGCCTCGCCTTCGTCCCGTAGTTTTAAAGCCCCTCCCCCGACCCCTCCCCAAGCGGGGATGGGAGTGCTCCCCCTTCCCTAAAAAGGGAAGGGAGTTGGGGGGATGGGGTCACAGCACCGATAGGAAAAAGAAGAACTCAACAGATTGAACAGGTAAAATGCAAACATCTACTCTTTACACCTACGCCGAATTACTCAACCTCGAAAAAACCATCCCGTTTGTAAAGTCGAAAATCAAAAACAAACACTTTGTCTTTGATGAAACGACCACAGGTTTTGAATTTGTGTATCTTGGCAATGAGGTAGAAAATAAAAATGAAACCAATAAGGAATTAAACGAGCTGGTTTTTGAAACAACGCAGCCCGGCCTGCGTTATTTGAACACCAACCATTGTAGCATAAAGAAAATTGTTATTAAAAATTGTCCCAAGCTTCAAACACTGTTTTTATTTGGGAATGGTCTTGAGGAGATCCGTTTTGAAGGATCATTTCCAAAACTCGAACTCATTGATTTGAGCCACAATGCACTCACCCGTTTAGATTTGAGCGTAGCCAATTTTCCTTCATTGAACCATTTGTATCTGTATGAAAACAAACTGATTGATTTGTCGGGGCTGGCCGGGTTTTTTGTGCAGGATGGTTTTGATTTTAATATTGAGAAGAATGATTCGATCACTGCACCGCCAAAAGAGATTGCCGGCAGCGATAAAGCGAAAATCACAGAATGGTTTAAGCAGGCAGTAAAATATTCCACCGAAATTGCCTATGAGGCAAAAATCCTGATCGTGGGCGAACCCGGCGCAGGGAAAACCACCTTAATGGAATTGCTGTTTAATAAAAATCATCCGGTACAGCAATCCGAACAGCCATCAACCCTTGGAATTGTCGTAAAACAGAACCGGGAATTCGGGAATCCGGTAAAAACGTTGCCAGATATTAAAGCGCACATCTGGGATTTCGGCGGCCAGGATATTCAGTACATGTTGCACCAGTATTTTTTAACCGATGATTCTGTCTATATTTTAATTACCGATGGAAGAAGCGGAAAAACACGTTACGGGTATTGGTTTCACATCATCAATTTGCTGGGAAAGAAAAGCCCTGTGCTCGTGTTGCTCAACCGCCATAAAAAAAGCGATACGGTCATTCCCTTCGATGAAAGAACCTACCGGGAAATATTTCCCGAACTGAATATTATCAACTGTGGCGAGATTGACTTTTGCAATCTCAATAAATCCTGGGATGCATTTGAAGAGAAAATCGCCACGCATTTATCCACGCTGCCGATAGTTGGTCAAACCATTATCAAACCCTGGAAAAAAATCAGGGAAAAAATTGACTTTTGGCGATCCAGTAAATACATAGCATTAGACAAGTTTGAAAAAATATGTGAGGCCTGTGGGCTGACAGAAAGGGCGGAGATTGAATTTCTTCTTGACTATTTTCATAAAATCGGGATCGCCCTCAATTTTAAAGATGTCAATCTTCGGAATATAGTTTTTTTAGACCCGAACTGGATAACCTACGGCATTTATGACATTCTGAGTGACAACCTGGTGATTGATAAAAATGGTGAATTTCAACAGGAAGATCTTTATGAGCATTGGCATTCGAAAGAATGCACCGAACGACATAAACAACCCTACTCGATTACAGAATGTACCTTTTTACTCAGCCTGATGCTGAAGGACAAATTTGACATCTGCTACCCGTTGCCGAACAAATCCGGTTCTTATGTCGTCCCGATGAAACTGCCCGATAAAAGAGCGGATTATGATTTAGGGACAGGCGATAAATTGCATTTCAGGTTTCAGTACCCTTTTATGCCCGAAGGGTTGATGAGCCGCTTGATCGTGCGGTTGTATGATTATATATTCGAAGGAAAAGTATGGCTGACGGGCGCTGTTTTTACAGATAGCAACTGTACCGCAGAAGTTTTGCAACAGGAAACCACCAATGAAGGCTTAAAATACATCGGCATTAAAATAGCAGGAAAAAGCGCCGAAAACCGGCGGGCATTTTTACACACCATTCGCAAACAGGTTGAATATATTCACACAAACACCTTCCCATACATAAAGTTTAATGAGATGGTTGTTTGTAATTGTCCCGTATGTGAAAACAGTGAAACGCCGTACTTTTATGAACTGGATTATATAAACTCAAACACCGAAGCCGGTGAAAAGACCATTTTTTGCAAAATCGGCAAACAGCGTGTTGTTATAGGAAAACTCCTGCACGAGGTTTACACCTCGGATGAAATGTCTAACAAAAAAGGAATGATAACAAATAAAATTTTCATCTCCTATTCAAGCGCCGACCGCAACTTGCGCCAGATTTTCGAACAACGCCTGAAGGTTCATCTCGCAAGCGCAAAATACAAATATGACACAGTTTGGTCGGATGTCGAAATCCCCGCCGGCAGCGACTGGAATGAGAAGATACAAACGGCTTTGAACCAGTCAAATATTGGTATCCTTTTGGTCAGTCAACAATTTCTTGGCTCCAGGTATTGCATGGGCGTTGAGTTCAAAGAGATGTTGGACCGGCGGAAATCAGAAGGGTATATTATTATTCCTGTTTTATTGCAAAAGTGTAATTTTCAAAACAACGCGGAACTGAACAAGAAGCAGTTTGTTCAAACCTCTAAAAGTGAATGCGGTATTACTGACAAATCAGGCAAAAACGAATTAATGCCTTTTGATAAAATTTTAAATATAAAAGACAAATACGGGACTATTTTAAATGAGTATTTTCTTAAGGTTACAGCCGCCATTGATGAGGCCATTGGTACATGATGCAGCAGGAAATTTAGTACTCCTACTCAAAGACCCCTCTCCATGCCCTTCCCTTGAAGGGCTACTCTTTATACACATTTTTTTCTACCCGTGTTTCAGAAATAAATTAAACTGTTTCTGGCATGGCACTAAAATCCATCAGCCCCAGCGGGGCGTAATCTTTGTAGCCGGTAATGCCAGGGTATATTATTAGCCCCATCGGGGCGGCATAAAATCAACCGGGTACAGGTAAACCCTGTGCTAAAATTTTTCAACAATGGAATAGATTAATTTCGCAGCTACGCAGCTTGGATGCTTTCGTCTGTAACGTTTCTACAAAGATCAGGCAACTACGTTGCCAATAGGGGTAATTCAAAAAGTTGTTGTTTATTAAAAAAATGAGATGTGTAAAAAAAGTAGCCTTGAAGGGGAGGGACTTTCTCCATCGAAATCGTTCGAAATTGTCGATAAAACAACTCTTACAGACGCTGTCAGGTTTAGCCGCTCATCAGACCTGTCAGGGTCTAAAAGACCTGACAGGGTCTGAGTCAGTTCCCCCGTTGTTCGTTTTTAGCAAAGAGGTAACTGTGCATAGCAGCACCGGGTAACTGAGCGTAGCCGAAGTTACCGACCCATCCCCCCCATTCACCGGTTTTTACCCCAAACCAATCGATTCCATATCAACCACCTCCCCAACCCAGTATATCTTTGCTGCATCAACATCAAAAACAACAACAAAATGAAAACAACTACAATCATCATAGCCGCAATCTTCACCCTTCATACCAGTATTCTTTTTGCAGACAACGACAACATTTCAACCCCTGTAACAAATGAAACCTCTGCCATCACGCTAACAGCACTGGCGCCATCCACCCCTGTGGAAGCAACCTTTGAAGAAATGATCCCGGTGAATGAGATGAATTCTCTGATTCCCGTTACGCCTGTCGAAGCTACCTTTGAGGAAATGCCTGCTGATATAATCTGCCTGGTGATGCTGGCACCGGTTACTCCGGTTACCGCCGACTTTAATGACTCCGCCGACCCAGTTGCCATTGCTCCCGCATCATTGGCTCCGATATCCCCAGCCACAGCTGACTTCGAATAACCCGATATATTTCCCGGTTTTTTAAGGTTTTAAACACTGACAGGACTTACAGACCCTGTCAGGTTTAGCTGACATCAGACCTGTCAGGGTCTTTTTTAGACCTGACAGTGTCTGAACCCATAGTTTCCCATCTCCCCCCCTCTCCCCGGGGAGAGGGGGCCGGGGGGTGAGGCATTTTCCCTGGGAGAAGAGGCAGGGGGGGTGAGGTTGTAGAATCTATTTACTAATCACCTCAAACCCAATCACAATACTCTCTCCGTTTTGATCAACCAACGTTAACCTGTGTTTTCCGCTGGCGGGCGACAGAGCCATCTGGTGATTCTGAACGGTGGTGCCGATGAAATGGTCGTCGAGATGCCAGTACACCAGGGTTGCGGCATTCCGGTGGGCTAATTTGAACACCGTGCTTCCGGGTTTGCCATCGAGATCAACGGGGATGTAAATTTTACTGTTATTTTTCGGATAGATGATCTCCATGTTCCTCCGCTCTGCATTGCCGGCGCAATCGGGGCGAAAGGGTGGCAATACTTTATAAAACGGGTTCCGGTTGCGAAAATACCACTCCTGCACCGGCGGAAGCACAAACCATGAAACATGCAGCATGTTTTCGGGCGATTCGCAGTTGGAACTGACCTGCCACCGGCCGGTTTTATCAAGATGAATGAGTTGATGAAAAGGACAGGGCAACGTTTTAGCCCCCGACTTCTGAATCCATATCGTATCGGTGAACTCACAGATACCGGTTGCCCGGTAACCGCTATACCGGCAAACCGGCACCTGAATCATGGCATCTGCCGGCATTTTGAACCAGGTGGTGGCCGGCAGGGTTTTAAAAATATCAAACAAAACGGGAGCTGCCACCCCCACGCCGGTCAGCCCCGGTCTCCCCTCCCCTGAGGCATTACCGACCCACACCGCCACCACGTATTCGGGAGTCACCCCTATGGACCATGCATCGCGGTTTCCGAAGCTGGTGCCTGTTTTCCAGGCAATTTTATGCGAAGAGGAGAACTGCTGCCACTGCTGCTCGGCATCCGGGCGCGAAACCTCCACCATGGCTTCGAAGGTAAGCCAGATGGAACCTGCATCGAACCAGGATGACTGATCATGAAATGATTGCTTTTTCACATCTTCCGGTTCCAGATAAACGGGTGGATGAAAATCCGTTTTACCATATTTCGAGCCGTTTTCACCATAATGGTTCAGGGT
>JBAXFM010000293.1:0-6325 GCA_037139855.1 Bacteroidota bacterium | reverse complement strand
AATATTGAATATCGAATATCGAATTTTGACTTCGCTATTTCTTTAAGGCTTTTAGCATTGCGGTTCCAAGATCGGCGGGCGAATCGACGACGATTACGCCGCATTGTCTCAGAATTTCCTTTTTGGCTTCAGCGGTGTCCGATGCTCCGCCAACAATAGCGCCGGCATGACCCATGGTCCGTCCTTTGGGAGCTGTTGCACCCGCGATAAAGCTTACCACCGGTTTGGTTCCATGTTGCTGAATCCAGTAACCAGCATCTGTTTCCATGTTTCCACCGATCTCGCCAATCAGGATGATCCCCTCTGTTTCGGGATCTTCCATGAACATTTGAACAGCCTCCACGATGGTTGTCCCTGGAATCGGGTCGCCTCCAACACCGATCATGGTGGTTTGTCCCAGGCCCACTTTGGTAATCTGATCAACTGCTTCGTATGACAAGGTCCCGGAACGGGAAACAATGCCAATGGAACCGGGCGTGTGAATAAAACCGGGCATAATGCCTATCTTTGTATGGGGAGGGGTAATGATACCCGGGCAATTGGGGCCGATCATCCTCACGCCATGACAACGCAGGTATTCCTTTACCGAAATCATATCTTTCACCGGAATTCCCTCTGTAATGCATACAATCAGACTAATCCCGGCATCGGCAGCTTCGAGGATGGCATCGGCAGCCAGGGGGGGTGGTACAAAAATAACAGAGACATTCGCCCCTGTTGCCTTCACTGCATCTGCCACGGTATTGAACACAGGCCGGTCAAGATGCATCATGCCCCCTTTACCAGGCGTAACACCTCCGGCCACATTGGTGCCATATTCGATCATCTGGCTGGTATGAAACGAGCCTTCATGGCCGGTTATTCCCTGTACGATCACGATGGAATCTTTGTCTACTAAAATGCTCATGGAATTTTTATGAATTACAAATTACAAATGACGAATGACGAATGAAAGCCAATGTTTCGTGAAAGTGAAACCTTATTTTGGCGTTTCAAAGATAGTGTCTTTTCAATTTATGGAAAGTATTTTATCATAAATTTGTTTTGGAATACAAATCAAGGATTAATTTGTCATTCGTCATACGTCATTCGTCATTCCATATTACCGTACCTTTGCCAAAAGTACAAACATTAAAACCCCTCCCCCATGGCAATCTTCCAGCTAACCGACACCATCTGTGCTTTGTCAACGGCTCCAGGTATGGGCGCCATTGCAATGATCAGGCTTTCGGGGCCCGCCTCATTTGAGACCATCGGCAGGATTTTTAAACCCGCTGAAAAAGGGTTGGATATGGCATCGGTAAAGTCGCACACCATTCACCTTGGGGTGATCGGCCACCAATCGTCAATTGTTGATGAGGTGCTGATCAGTTGTTTCCGGTCGCCTCACTCCTACACCGGGGAGGATGTAATTGAGATTTCGTGTCATGGGTCCGTTTATATTCAGCAAAAAATACTGGAATTGCTTCTTTCCTCGGGACTGAGGCTGGCGAAACCCGGCGAATTTACTTTCAGGGCATTTATGAACAGGAAATTTGACCTGTCGCAGGCCGAAGCGGTAGCCGATCTGATCGCATCGCATTCCGGCACCTCCCATGACCTGGCGATTCAGCAGATGCGGGGCGGATTTTCAAAAAAGATAGGCGCCTTGCGCCACTCATTGATCGAATTTACCTCGCTGATCGAACTGGAACTCGATTTCAGCGAGGAGCATATGATCTTTGCCGACCGTGCCGATCTCAGCACGTTGCTTGATCACATCGAAACCGAACTATCCCAGCTGATCAGTTCGTTCAGTTTGGGGAATGTGATTAAAAATGGCATCCCGGTGGCCATCATCGGGAAACCAAACGTGGGGAAGTCCACCCTGCTGAATGCCATTCTGAATGAAGAAAAGGCGATCGTTTCCGAAATTCCCGGCACCACCCGCGATGCGATTGAAGATACCATCGTGATTGGCGGCTACAGTTTCAGGTTTATCGACACAGCAGGACTCAGAGCGTCTGAAGATGCCATTGAAACCATCGGAATCGAACGAACCTGGGAAAAGATCGGCGAAGCCAGCATCATTTTATATGTGTTCGATTCAACCGAGCAGTCATTTGAAGATGTAACAGAAGCATTGACCGAGCTCAAAAAGACCAGTGATGACAAACCGCTGAACCTGGTACTGATCGGCAACAAAACCGACAAATTGAAGAAACTGCCGAAAGGATTCAAAGATTTCGTTGAATATGAAACCATCTTTGTTTCGGGCAAGCGCAGGGAGAACATCCACCTCATCGCCGAACATCTGGTGGAGGTAGTCGGCAAGACAAAAACCTCAGATAATACCATTGTTTCGAACTCCAGGCATTACGAAGCGCTGCAAGGCGCCCATGACTCCATCTTATGTATCCGCACCGGACTGCTGGAGGGCATTTCGCCCGACCTCCTTACCGTCGACATCCACAAAGCGCTGTATCACCTTGGTGAAATTACCGGTGAAATTACAACAGATGAGATACTTGGGGCGATATTCAGCAGGTTTTGTGTGGGTAAGTAACCGGCATTAAGCAACTGAGAAAGGCTACAGACTATTGCCGCAGCAAACAATGACAGGAACAGTTGCAGCGGGTTTCAGCCG
The DNA here is from genome assembly GCA_037139855.1 of Bacteroidota bacterium. Taxonomy (GTDB): domain Bacteria; phylum Bacteroidota; class Bacteroidia; order Bacteroidales; family FEN-979; genus CAIVAT01. Next base: position 3,699 of record JBAXFM010000293.1, on the reverse strand, counting down.
GTGGTTGAAAAAAAAGGATAATAAGGTTTAACCCCGGAAGCTGTCGGGAAATTCTATTTTTTCATCTTAAAGCAGTGTGATGCTTATTAATCCGTATATTTATTGCGTATTGGAACAGGTTTTAAAACAGGTAAAAATGTTTCTCCCGGGATCAATGCATCTGGAAGAAAAATACCATATGAAAAAACTGATCTGCATTTTAGTATTCATCATTCCGGTTGCAGCCTTTGCCCAGCAACCATGGCTCAATGATTCACCGCTGGATCCCGGCTGGAAGTATGTCGGGAATGCCACATTCTCGGCAGGTGTGGCGGCGGCCCCTGCCGTTGCCGATTCGGCCGGCCTGCTCGACCTACCCTTCACCGAGACCTGGGACCAGGGTTTTTCAGCCAGTAACTGGATACTCCCCTCGCCCGACAACAACTGGATCATCGATACCACAGCCGGCAACCCGCCGCCATGCGCGAACTTCTGGTGCCAGCCCTACCGGTTTTATTTCAGCCAGGCCCTCATTAGCGACACACTCGATGCGATGGCGTGGACCTGTGCCTCCATCCTGCTTGAATTCGACATGAAGATTAATGCCTATAATACACTGGGCGATGAAGTGCTGAAAGTTGAGCTTTATCGGAACGGTTCATGGAAACAATTGGCACTGTTCAATGATCACGGTTCGACCGGCTGGCTCCACTACAAGATCAACATTGATTCAGTCCAGGGTCAGATCTGCCAGTTAATATTCGTAGTTGAAGGGACCAACTCGGCTGACGTTTCCAACTGGTATCTTGATAACATAATGGTTACCCCTGAATGCAGAAGTCCGCGCGATCTCTGGGGTTTTTACACCAATTTCACAACACACCTGACTTGGCGTCCGCCCGATTGCCATCCTACAGGCACCCCGGTCTCGGTCCAGCACCTGATCTTCGACGATGGCTCCTGGGAATCTGGCTTGCGAATGAATGCAGGCGAACTGGGTTGGTTTGGAAATGAGTTTCCCGTCTGGTCCACGACCGGTATGCTGCAAAATGTTTCACTGTATTTCATGGACAACGGGTCAGGTACTCCCCAAACACTGTCGGTTGATATCTATAATGCCGCCCACAACCTTCTCGGGTCAAGTCCGATCTTCGACGCAGGGCCGGCCAATACGTGGATAGACGTTCCGCTGCCATCGATCGCTTTTAGCAATGACTTTTTCGCCATGGTGAAATTCAACAGCCTGCCCGGAGACCCCTATTATCTGGCCCTGGACGAGAACGGCCCCTGGGCCGCAACCGACCTGGCCTGGCATATCAACGCAAACGGCAACTGGTCAAAGGCCACCGCCTTTGGCACCATTCCCGGGGTTTTCCTGTGCCGGGCAACCATCCTTGCCTACGGTGATGCACCGATCATTTCGGACTCAGCGACATTACTTGGTTATGACATCTACCGGTCACAATTATTTGGCTCGCCACCCTTTTCACGGTGTAATACAAGTCTGCTTGCCGATACGTCCTACTATGATGTAAATATCAACTGGCCATGGTTTCACTATTTTGTTAAGGCAGTTTTCAGGAATCAGGCCGACAGCAGCATCCTTTGTGAACCGGCAAGCGACACCATCATGCCTTTGTATGTCGGCAATGATAACCTCACGCAGGGCAGGTTTGTCCTTGCGCCCAACCCCGCCAACAACCTGATCAGCCTTGAAACACCCTTAACAAATGATTATGCTGAAATATTTGTTACGAATCTCAGTGGCCAAACTGTGTTAAGCAGAAAGATCACCGAAACCAAGACCCAACTCGACATCAGCGCTCTCCCAGCCGGCGTTTATTTCGTACGGGTAACGGGTGAAAAGACCGTGCAGGTAGGGAAGCTTATAAAACTCTGACAGTTATTTGATGGACATATGGTGGTTTTCTGCATTTGCTGATTAATGTTCCATCTGTCTTTGTGCAATAACTAAAAACAGATCCATGAAAAAAGACAGAATTTACCTCTGCCGGCGCAAAGCCCCCTCCCAGCCTTCCCCAAACGGGGGAGGAGGTTGCCTTTACCGGCATAGAATAAGATTTGTAAAAGGAAAGTGGATTTAGGCTCGGGATTTCAATATGATGCTACCTACGAAAACAGGATCCCGATGCAATCACAGAAATAGCATGAAACGACGACTATAAAACCACCGATGGATTGAATGGCATTTTGGAGTGCCAAGGTTAAATTATTTTGTCGTAATTTAATGAAATACAATTTGTTGAAAATCACAAGTGTTAAAGATCAACTTCACTAAACCGGAAGAGAAACCAAAACCAAACGGAAACCGATGTCGTCGATGCGGTGGTGCGGGGTGGAGAAGATGCGGTTCGAAACGCGGCAGTACCGGGGGTAGTAGTACCAACTGCCGCCGCGAAGAACGCGACCATCGCCCTGTTGATCAAGCCTGGGAGCGCCATCCTCAGGCGCGCCTTCATAGCTTTCGTGCCAATGGTCGTTGCACCACTCCCACACATTGCCGCTCATATCGTGTAAACCCAACTTGTTGGGCAGTTTCAGTCCAACCGGTTTGGTTTCATCATGGCTGTTTTCATTGTACCAACCCACCTCATCCAACTTATGGGATCCTGCATATTTAAAATCAACGGATGCATTTGGCTTTACGGTTTTTTCTGTACCGGGACCTCCGCGTGCCGCATATTCCCATTCCGCTTCACCGGGCAGCCGGAAACCCGGCGCCTGCCGGTTAATAAACACTTTTCCATCATTGGGTAAAATATAGGTATCGCCCTTTTTACCATAGGGGTTCCGGAATTCCGCATCGCTGAAATAGACCGGTGGCACTCCGCACAATTCGCTCAGCCGGTTGCAGAATACGGCTGCATCATACCAGGAAACGCTGTCGGCCGGGCGCTTCAAACCTTTGAAATATGAACCGTTTTCCGCTCCCATCACCGCCAGCCATAGTGCCTGGGTCACCGGATATTTCGCCATATAGAAAGAATAGCCGATTTCTACCCTGTAAACAAACTTCTCATCTTCATAAGCACCTTCATCCCTGCTGCCAATGAGGAAGGAGCCGGGCGGGATGGGGAGTAATTCGAAGGAGGCGCCATTAGGCAGGATGATGCGGGTTGGATTTTGGATGGTGTCAGGCATATTTTCGTTTAATTCTCACACAGAGTTCCACGGAGAAGTTACAGAGTTTCACAGAGAGAATTTTTATGAATTATTCAGGTTTATTCTTTCTTCTAAGGCATTTCGAATGATTTCGAAATCATTTTGAGATAATAATCGGGGGTTCAAGGTGTTAATACCGCTTAATATTTTGGTTATCAATCCAATATTTGATGTAACATCTTTCAGAGCAGTATATTCGTCACCAATTGTATCAATAGCAAGAGCAAGTCCCACTTCATCAATTGCTTTCTCCATGGTTTTCTGCTTATCGTTCCAATGTTTCACATATTCCAACCTGTCAGTTCCACTTTGGATCTTAGCATCTTCAAGTATAAGGGGATAGATTTTTGCGCAGAAAACCTCCTCGTCAGAATTCGACTTCCGGAAGGTTTCGAGCAGTTCGAACATGCAGTAAGGGGATTTCAGGTATTTATCACTGATAATAAGCACAATGAAGTCACTTCGGGAAATTCGTTTCATAAAATCAATGATGCTCATTTTGTAACCGATCACCTCCTTATCCCGCTTAACATTATA
>JBAXFM010000292.1:0-6443 GCA_037139855.1 Bacteroidota bacterium | reverse complement strand
ATTAATATTAGGATGAATAACCAATGCGAATTTACAATTAAATATCAAAATAAAAAAAAAGTGCATTTTTTTTATCATCACCGATTGGTCGTTTTAATTTTAATTCTATAACTTTACAAAAAAAACTTAGCCCATGAAAGAACTTTCGCTTACCCTTGAGAATCTTGAAGAAGCTTTCCCTTCCACCTTCACGCCAGAACAACTTGCCAAAGCCAAGACCATTTTTCTGAAAAGACTTTCAGAGGATGCGCACCGGTTTTATCAGGGCAAGATCCAAACAGTACCCAAAGCGCCCGTTCCGGGATTTAACTGGTTTAATGTTTGGTACACACCCGGAGTTTCAAAAATATCTACGGATATCCGCGACAACAACGAAACCTCCTTTGATTTCACAAACCGTGGAAATCTGGTAGCCGTGGTGAGTGATTCAACAAGGGTGCTTGGCGATGGCGATTGTACGCCTTCGGGCGGCCTGGGGGTCATGGAAGGCAAAGCATTCCTGATGAAATATCTGGGCGGTGTTGATGCAGTTGCCTTATGCATCGACAGCAAAGGTAAGGATGGAAAGAATGATCCCGAAAAGATCATTGAATTTGTAAAGATGCTTCAGCCGAGTTTCGGCGCTGTGAATCTTGAGGATATATCCCAACCCAATTGTTACAGGGTACTCGATGTGCTTCGCGAAGAGTGCGACATCCCCGTGTGGCACGATGATGCCCAGGGTACCGCTTGTGTTACGCTGGCCGGGGTGATCAATGCACTGAAACTTGCCGGTAAAAAAATTCAGGATGTGCGCATCGTGTTGAATGGCGCCGGCGCCTCCAATTCCACCATTGCCCGGTTGCTGATCACCGATGGAGCCGATCCCGCCAAGATGGTGTTGTTCGACACAAAAGGCTCGCTGCACAATGAACGGTTAGACATTGAATGTGACAAACGGTTTTACCGCAAATGGGAACTTTGTCAGACCACCAACCCCGGCAAGATTCCGACCATTGAAGAGGCCATGAAAAATGCAGATGTGCTGATATCGCTCTCAACCCCGGGCCCTGATGTAATTAAACGGCCCTGGATTCGCAGCATGGCAGAAAAGTCGATCGTATTCTGCTGCGCCAACCCGGTTCCTGAAATTTATCCTTATGCCGCCAAGGAAGAAGGCGCTTATATCGTCGCCACAGGTAGGGGCGATTTTCCAAACCAGGTAAATAATTCCATCGGTTTCCCCGGAATCCTCAAGGGCGCCTTGTTGGTTCGTGCCAGGAAAATTACCGATACCATGGCCATTGCAGCCGCACATTCGCTGGCCGGTTATGCTGAAAAGCGTGGCATCCATGTGAATGATATCGTTCCTAACATGGAAGAAGCATCTGTGTTTCCGCATGAAGCTGCCGATGTGGCCATGCAAGCCATTAAAGATGGCGTGGCGCGCGTTCACATGACCTGGGAAGAGGCTTTTCAGAAAGCTAAAAAGGATATCGAGCATGCACGCGGGCTAACCAGAACACTGACGGAGACAGGTTTTATAGCGCCCCCGCCGGCTGAAATGATAAAAACCGCACTTGATTTCGCGATCAAAGCGGTGCAATAAAATTACCTACCCCCGGCCCTCTCGAAGAAAGGGCCGGGGGTGAGGTATTACACCTTAACCTGCGGTTTTGAAAGAATGACCAGTCTGGCGCCATGCGGCCTTGTTTTCATTTCAAAATGTCCGCGAACCTTGCCAAGGTCGCATTGGGTCCAAACATCACGCATGTTCCATTTTCCATCCAGTTGCAGTTGTTTCATCTCTACCGGCACATTTAGCGGCTTTTCCGTTTTATTGAAAAGTCCGATGGCTTTGCTGCCATCTTCCAGGTCGCGTGCCCATATTTCGTATTCATCTGTTACCCTGATTGGACTTGCTTGCCTGCCCAGCGGGTCCTGGTTAATGGCCAGCACATCATCATTGGCAAGCAGGTTCAGCGTGAAGGGATCCAGCTGATCAAGGTCGCAGCCAATCAACAGTGGCGCTGCCAGCAAACTCCACAACGTGATATGGGTGTATTGTTCGGAAGGAGTTAACCGCGTATAATGCAATGCCGGCCCCCAGCCCACCCAACCAACAATCAGCATGTCGGGGTCATTCCACCGGCCTGGCGCTGAGTATGGGGAACATTTTCCCTGACTGAAACCAATAGACGAAAGGCTTTCCCAGGTATCTTCGATGTCGCCGGTGGTACGCCAGGAATTGCCATCAACCTCGGCGCCCCAGGTCCACACATCGCCCATTCCGTATTGACAAAGACTGTAATGAATATCCCGGTTGGCTTTGCGAAGGGCGTGTTTCATCTCTTTGTAGGGTTTCTTCAGTTGTTCGAGGGTGGGGTCGGGGGCAATGTTACCGTAGGAACACCAGTCATATTTCAGGTAGTCGATTCCCCAGCTGGCATAGTTCATGGCGTCTTTTGCCTCGAACGTATAACTTCCTTCATATCCACCGCAGGTTTTGGGTCCCGGCGAAGAATAGATACCGATTTTCAATCCAAGTGAATGAACATAGTTGCATAGCGCCGGCATATTTGGAAATTTACTGTTGGTGAGGATATTGCCGTTTTTATCATGGGTGTCTTCCCACCCGTCGTCAATGTTGATGTAGCTCCACCCGTGGTTGATCAATCCACTGGAAACCAGGGCTCCGGCCGATTGACGTACTTTTTTATCACTGACACTTAGTCCCCAGCAATTCCAACTGTTCCATCCAAGGGGGGGCGTGAGGGAAATGACATCGCCAACAATGATTTTCAGTTCCCGCTCTGCATATCCCAGCTGATTTTCAACCGTTAGTTTCACAATGTACTCGCCTTTCTTTTTCATGGAACCTGTGATCTGCCCGTTTTCCTGGTTGATCACCAGTCCTTCCGGTAAGTCAGAGGCACTGTATTTCAGCGGAGGCTTTCCGGTGGCTGCCACCTTATACAGGAATGGAGACCAGGGTCTGACCCCAAATACTTTCGCCCCATTGATCCTTGGTTCCGGCGATGATTTTGGTGTGAGGATATAGGGGATTTCCACCTCTTTGGTGACCGTTTTTCGTGTTGTCGCATCGGTAAAGGCAATCTTCAGCATGGCCGGAACGGCAACATTATTCTTGAATGATACCGATTTGCCGATCTTCAGATGAGGAGTCATATCCACCATTGAACGCTCTGAAAAGATGCTGATCCCATTGTCGCATTGAACTGCTTCGATAAACAACTCGCCTTTCAATTGTTCCGTTCCTGTGAGGTTCGTAACCGAAAATGTTTTGGTAACCATGGTGTCGCCGGTAAAAATAAACGGCGTGGCTGCAAGGTCAATATTCAATTTGTCATTGAGTCCTTTCATCGAAATTTCGAAGGTTTTCCCGAACATGCCCCCGGCTCCTCCCTGATCATAGCTTCTTACCGCGATGAGGTTTTCTTTGTCCCAGTGAATCCGTGGGTCATTGGCTGCCAGGAGGTATCGCCTTTCAAGATTCCAGACACCTTGTTCTTTAATGAATTCATCGGGGGATTGTATTTTGAGATAAATTGTTCTTCCGTTTTCTCCAATCAGTTCGCCATTCAGAAATACCTGGTCGCAGTCATCTATTTTACCAAGGAGTATCTGCAGACTGTCGTTCGCGTTTTCATTGTTTTTTAGTGAGGATGGTATCAGGGTGGAATACCGGTACCATGCAAAACCATTGTACCCCTTGTATCCCTGGTCTTCCCATATTTTCTGCGGAAGGATGGAAGCCCAGGATGAATGGTCGAAGGATGGCGATGCCCAGGCGGGATCATCGCCGGTTTTAAATTTCCAGTCTGAATTGAGCAGCACTGAATGGTTGTTGGATTGATTGCATGAAATAATCAGGATCAACGCAACAATTCCTGCCAGGATGAACATCTTTTTCATGGGATCAGTTTTATGGGTTTTCAGAATCTCGATCAGATTTTTTATGCAAGGTAAAAAGAAATTCAAATGGACTGACTTGGTTTAAAATAAAAAAAAAGCCCGGTGGTTGGCCGGGCTTTAAAAGGTGAATGAAATTTTATTTTTGAACGATTATTTTCCGGAGAATGGATCCGGTTCCATTGGAAACCTGCAACATATAGGTGCCCTGCGATAACCGGCTGATATCAATTTTCTCGGAGGAAACGCCTGATACCATGATGCCGCGCCTTGTGTAAACGGTTTCACCGGTAGGAGTGAGGATTGTTACATCCAGTTTTTCCTGCTTCATGGTTTTCACTTCCAGGGTAAAGATGCCGCTGTTCGGATTTGGGAATACCTGAACACTTACACCGGCCAGTTCATCAATGCCGCCGCACACTTTGAAAGAAACCATCACAGAATCCTTCCCAACACAACCATTCTGATCGGTTACAATCACCCTGATGTTTGATGAATGCAGGCCGATTCCGGCAGAGTCAACGGTAATGGTCGGGGTGGTTTTTTGCGAAGGTAACCAAAGATAACTTGATGCGTTGGGATGTGTTGCATTCAGAACCACCACTGCATTGGCACAGGTCATCGTATCTTTTCCAAGGTCAATCTGTGGAAGGGCATGAATGGTCAGTAAAAGACTGTCGGAGGCCAGCGGGCATGAAGAAGAACCAATGGCATTGAACTTCAGTTTTACCGAACCTGCCAGTTTATCCTGTACTCCGGGAGTGTAGATCGGATTAAGAATGGTCGCATTATCAAAAGCGCCATCTCCTTTTGATTCCCAGTGCAGTGAGTTATACGCATTGGCCGTGGCGCCTGTGAGAGGATAGGCCATTCCGTTGCAAACGGAACCATTGCCACCGGCAGAAGCAGTGGGTGTGATGTAAATCATCAGCATCATGCTGTTGGTGTCAATGCTGTTGAATCCGTGGGCAGTAAGTTTTAACCGTACCATTCCGTCCATGATATCCTGGGGGCTTGGTGTATAAACAGGATCCAGGATGGTGGTATTGCTGAATACTCCCGTGCCATTGGTTGACCAGCTGACAGAATCGAAACTATCGGCCATGCCGTGCAACTGGTAAATGTCGCCTGCACAAATATCGGCATCGCCGCCCGCGCTGGCGGTTGTTCTGTATCGTGGCGGGAAAACAATGAAGTCGGTCCATGCTGCATCAAGACCCATAGAAGTTGCGTTGTTCTTTTCATATACCCATTTAAAGGTGTGCGGGCCTGCCATTACCGGGTATGCATACCGTCTGAAAGTCGTATCGGTAAAGTTTGACCACAACCCGACTACTGCGTCATCAATATAAAATTTCAGCACGTCCTTGATCGGCTGGGTTGAAACACGACGGAAGAATGAAATGCTGTCGTCCATAGACACATTGTATTCGATGAAAAGTCCGGAAGACTCATTGTCGGTGATCACACCCGATCGGGCCGAATAGTTGCCTTCGTATTTGATCACAGGATCAATCGTCCAGGGTTTTGCGGTATTGGTGAATTGCCAGGGGAATTTGTTGAAATTCCCTGTTTCCCAATCCTCTACAATCAGACCAATTTTAACATTGAAAATCTTATCGGTAACCCTGTACTTGGAGGTCGCTGTATTGTGCATTTGTGCGGCTGATCCGATGGCAGCGCCACTGTTTACCAACACCGGGAATGATGCGATTACAGTTTCTCCGGCATGAAGTGTTCCGATATTATAGGTTGGAGCTCCGATGGTCACATAAGTATTCATGGAGGCGAGGGTACTGACCACATTTTCGGCATTCCAGATGCCAAAGTTTTTGGTGGTGATCATGAGGGTTGCCTCTTCGCCCGGGTCGAGACGACCGTTTCCATTGCCACCCGGAGGTGGATCGGAGATGGTCATGTCGAGGATGCTAACATCAGGCGCATGGGCAGTGATCTGGAAAGTACTCCAGGTTACGCTGTCCTTCTGATCAATGGCTTTCACCGTAAACATCACCTGGGTGTTGTTCTGGATCGAATCATTGACTTTGAATTTGTATCCATCCGCAATGTATTTTTCCTGGTCTACTTCAAAGTGGCCATAATCTTTGATCGAATCAAGCATGGTGATATAAGGATTGTCGCAGGAGAGATGAACGGAAACCGCATCTGCCACGGCATTGCCGGTGTTCTTCATCTTCAGTCCGATGAGTTCTGTTTCGCCGTAATCCATCAGACCATTGTCATTGCCATAGGTTGAGTCATTCAAAACATTTGCCGTGTTTTCGATGGATGCCTGAGGAACAATGATATCAATGGGGGAAACATAGGTAAGGCAGTGACCCGAGCGGGTGTCTGTCCAGCATGGAAAGGTTTTACCGGCGTAGGCGGTGATGCCCAGGTAATCACCCATATATTTGGTGGCCATATTGGGAATGGGGGAAGGGGTGAAAACAACGTCGCTCACTTTCATATCGGTGAAGGTATTGCCACCATCTGTGGAATAGGCCATCCATGCTTCGGCTTCGGTTGCC
>JBAXFM010000291.1:0-6629 GCA_037139855.1 Bacteroidota bacterium | reverse complement strand
CCTACAGTCCTTACATTTTCAAACATAAATCCGGCAGGCACCTTCATCGTTTCAAAGGAGGTAGCATCTGAAACCACAGGAGTGGTGTCGGTGGATTTTTTACAGGAGGGGGAAATCAGCAACAACATTGAAAAGGTGGTTGCCAAAATTAACTTTAGGAGATTGTTCGTTTTCATTTTTCTTGTTTTATGGAACATTAAAGATACGTCTATTTTGACCGACTTATTACGATAACCATGCCAGAAAAGTGTAAATATTTGTAATGTTTGATTATCAATGAGTTGTGTGTTTTATTCGTATCAACGGCAGTCTCAAAATGAGAATAAACTCTAAAAACAAACCACGAAATCATTGTGAGACCGATAATTGTTAACAAAAAGTCACAAAAAAACCCCGGTCAGCCGACCGGGGTTTTTTCATGCTGCATAAAATCTGTTAATAAATATTTGAAGCATTGCGATAAGCAGGTTTTTCCATGTACCAGTCCGGGTAAGCTGTGCCTGATGACTGTGCCCATTCGGCAAAGTGCAGATAGGTTTGAACAATATCGGCTTTTTCAACCGGATAGTCAAAATCAACCGGAATTTCCAGAGCCCAGGGTAATCCATTAGAAGAACGGTAATAGAATCCTGTGGAAGGATTTGAGGCATCATTCATAGAACCAAAGTACACCGGATTGCCCAACTGTGTCGGAGCATGGTCTTTCATATGTACTTCTTTACCACGATCCTGGTTAATGAAGATAAATGGGTTGTAGGGAGGTGTTCCAATGCTCGTTTGCGGGGTGGATAGGTGAACAGTAACAGTTTGAACTTCTGTTTGAACCGTATATCCTCCGTGAACAGTATTGATAATCGAACGGCCAAGCAGTGTATTCACCGCATCCACAGGAATGATCACTGTATTGGTGGTGTGTCCTGCTTCATACCCTTTTGGATCAATGTTCACCACCGAACCAACTTTGATGCAGCCTGTTACGGTTGCAACATTGGAAGGTGCCGTGTTTAAAGCAACGCCAAAGCCGTTGTCGAAGGATGCACCCGAAGCTTTGATCTTGAATTTTGCGATCAGATCAACCACTTTGTTCTGGGCATTGGTCACGATTTTATAATTAAAATTCACCACCATGTCGTTGAAGTCATAGTCTCCGAAAGCGGGCCATAAATCTTCAAAGGCATACGAGGCAAAATCAATTTCGTTGGGGTAAAAAGAGTTGAAGGCACGGGTGGGATCCGTTGGATAGGCATCGAGTGCATCGGCAACACCATCACCATCGGTATCAACAATGGCAGGAGCAGCGATGTTAATCACCAGAGTTTTGGTATCCACACCGGAGCTGTTGGTAGCTGTGAGGGTTACATTGGTGGTACCAGTTGATGATGGAATTCCACTGATAGCAATGGTTTGTGGATCAAAAGTAAGCCCGGCTGGCAAGTTGGTTGCGTTGTAAACAATGGGTTGCGTGCCGGTAGAAGTAATGGTATAGCTGAATGGCTGATTTTTGATGCCGCCTGCAATCAATGGACTCGTGATGGCCGGGGCTGTAACAGGCTCATTGATCGTTATCACCAGGACTTTTGAATCATTGCCATATTCGTTCGAGGCCGTCAGGGTAACATTTACCACCTGTGCCATCGATGGGGTGCCATTGATGGTATGGGTTTCATCACTGAAACTCAAACCTCCGGGAAGGTTTGTGGCATTATAAGTGAATGGAGATGTACCGCTTGCAGTAACCGTATAGGTGATAAATTGCTGTCCTGTGGTACCTGTTGCCACAAGAGCACTGGTTATTGAAGGAGGAGATCCAACTGTCAGAACAAGGGTATGATTGTCTGTGCCCGCAGTGTTGGTCGCTGAGATCGGGATATTAAAAGTACCTGTTGATGTGGGTATCCCGGTGATCTCATGGGTGGTTGAATTAAATGTTAACCCGGCAGGCAGGTTGGAGGCATTGAAAGTGATGGGTGCGGTACCGACAGCCACTATAGTATAGGTGAATAGCTGATTGACGGGCGTGTGAGCAATTCCGGAACTGGTAATAACCGGAGGAGAAATTGGAGCGGAAATGGTGAAATCAAGAATTTTAGTACTTGTTCCAACGAGATTATCGGCCGTGAGGGTGACATTTTTGGATTGCACCGTAGTTGGAGTCCCGCTGATGGTGTGGGTGGCAGCATTGTAGGTAAGTCCTGCCGGCAGGTTGGTGGCATTGAAGGTGATGGGGTTGGTTCCCGTGGCGGTAATGACATAGGGGGTAATGGGCACCCCGACAATCCCGGCTGCCAGGAGTCCGCTGGTGATCACGGGTGCAACAGGTGCACCGCAATCCTGCATGACAATGGTATATCCCGGGTTATGAAAGGTGATGTTCGGACCAAAGGTGCCATTTTTGGGATTGATGGAAGTGGCCCAAAAATCAACAAAGCCCGACAGTGTACCGCCACCGATCTCACTTTTCGTAGATCCCAATGCATGGATTTGCGATCCCTGGGATGCAGGACCCGTAATAAAACCTGTGATCTTGAAAGTGCCGGTTTCGATCAGACTCTGCGAACCCATTGAAACGTAACCCTGACCGGAAATGATGGTATGACCACTGACTTTAATGAAGGCGTTTTGACCATTGACCAACCCGGGGGTTGAGGTTGAGCCTGTCGTAATTTTAAATGCTTCGTTTGAAGTGCTGTTGACGTAGAGCTGACAGTTATTGATTATTCTGCCACTTCCTGTGGTCTGAACACTTTCCACAACCGTCGTATGGTAATCATTGGTGTATAATCCCTCTATATCCAGGCCGTTTGACATGGTCACAACGCCCCAGTTGTGGAAGGTGGCCCCGCTTTTGATTTGAAATTTCTTATTATTTCCCGATTGGGCAAAATTGGCGGATCCATAATTTTCAAGGGTTCCTGTCATCTCCTCCACCGGAAGTGTCGCATAACCTGAAGGACTGATAATGAGGGTTCCCAAACCATCGAATTTGGTAATGTTGGCGCTGCCACAAATTCTTACTGTTCCACCCTGGTTGATCGTTAACTGGAGGTTGCTTACCGATACTCCCGGCTGAACTATCCGGATTTGTCCTGAATTAACCTCATATTCGCCTCCGGTAACAATGGGGGTTCCTGTATTGCAATCATTTGATTCTGTGCTTTTAACACCGGCTTTACCAAATGTATAAACCAGGGTTGTTCCGGTAATGGGTACGGCTATGTAATCATTCTGCCCGGTAACAGAAATTTTACCCACCCATAATTCCTTTAACCGAGAAGGAACCCGAAGGCTCGTATTATATTGCGCATTAACATCCGTTGCGCCGGAGGTGATCAGTTTTCCGCCTGCATTAGGATTACCCTCAAAAATCTGAATCACCGAAAGCATCTGTGATCCGGAGTTCGAGACGCCAATGGCAACATCCAGGTTGATGAAATTATCAAACTGAAAAGCAGGATTAATTTTCAATTCGGTGAACGAAGTGGGCAAGCTGGTTGAATTGTCGTTCGTTTTCTTGCAGCCCACCTGGATAAGCAGGAAAGAAACTAACACCAACACTGTACACAGAGTGGTGGCAATTTTATATATCGATTTGTTTTTCATAGGTTCATTTTTAGGTGAAGTGGCATATTTAAAATCCATACAGATAAAAATCGTGCCAAAAAAGATACAGTTGCCTAAGTAACAGATAAACAATATTATATAAAAACATCCTCCGGATGAATTTGTCCAGATATGAGAGTTATTTAAATGATTTTATACACCTTGTCTGCTTTTCTGAGAAAAGTGTCCACGGAGATGCTGCAACGTTCGCCCTTTATGGTTTTTACTACAGGCTTAAGATCAACATGTATTTCCGGAACGGTGAGTTCGATGGAACCAGTGGTGGGACCCTGGATGTAAACCCGGTCACCGGGTTTCAGCTGGCCTGATTCCATTTTGATCTCGGCAACCTTCAGTTTTGTAAAATAGTTGGTTATTTTCCCCACATATTCCTTTGATTGGGTTGCTACCGATCCATGCTGTTCGGCCCATTCGCCCATTTTCCGGCCAAGGTAATAGCCATCCCAGAAACCACGGTTGTACACAGTTTTAAGACGTACAGTCAACTGGCCTGCCAATTCCGGAGTAAATTTACCGGCAGTCACAGCATCAGCCGCCTCGCGATAACAGGAAACGACGGTTTTCACATATTCGGGACTGCGGCCGCGGCCTTCGATCTTCAGCACGGAAACGCCGGCCTTGACAATCTGATCAAGGAAGCCGATGGTGCAAAGATCTTTGGGCGACATAATGTATTCATTGTCAACCTCCAGTTCAATTCCGGTATCGGTATCGGTAACCTGGTAAGGTCGCCTGCAAAGCTGGTAACAGGCGCCCCGGTTGGCCGATGCATTGTAATGATCAAGGCTCAGGTAACATTTTCCTGAAACAGCCATGCACAGGGCGCCGTGAGCAAACACCTCGATCTGAACCAGGTTTCCGGCAGGGCCGGTTATTTTATTGCGTTTGATGGCCCTGGTAATCGCGGCTATCTGTTCAAGGTTTAATTCCCGTGCCATCACCATTACGTCAGCTGACTTCGACCAGAATTTTACTGCTTCAAGATTGGTAATGTTTGTTTGGGTCGACATGTGAACCGGCATATCCACCGAGCGCGCATATTGGATTACGGCATGGTCGGAGGCGATGATGGCATTTACGCCGTTCTTTTTGGCCGAATTGATCATCCTTTTCACCAGATTGAGTTCACCATCATAAATGATGGTGTTGAGGGTCAGATATGTCTTTACCCGATGTTTTCGACAGATCCGGGTAATCTTCACCAGGTCGTGTAACGTAAAGTTAACCGACGACCTGGCGCGCATGTTGAGAACCCCAACACCAAAATATACCGAGTCGGCACCTGCCTGGATAGCGGCCATCAATGATTCCCAGGAACCGACCGGGGCTGTGATTTCGATATGTTGCACGGGGTGGAGTTTTTGCAAAGGTAGGGAAATTGGGTGACGGGTGGGCAAGTGGACGGGTGAAGTGAGCAGGTGAGCGGGTTAACAGCTGAACTTTTCAGGCGGTGAGCCAGTTGTGGATCATCTTGGATCCGAGGGGGGTCATGATTGATTCGGGATGGAACTGGACGCCGGTAATAGGGAGGGTTTGATGGGCGATGGCCATAATGGTTCCATTGGCGGTGGTGGCCAGGGTGTTGAGGCATCCGGGCATCGATTTCGCGTCCACAGCCCAGGAGTGGTAAAGACCCACCGGTGAACCATCAGGAATACCCCGGAAAATGGGATGGCCAGGGAATACAATGTTAAGTTTTCTGGGCTGGCCATGGACGACATTGGGCAGGTTGATTAGTTTTGCTCCAAAGTAAATGCCAATGGCCTGCATGCCGAGACATACTCCGAAAATTGACGGAACTTTTTCATTACGTTTATGGCGGAGTACCGTCTCATGAAGAACGGTGAGCATGGCTGGCTGTTCTTCAGGAAGTCCGGGGCCCGGAGAGAAGATGATCCTGTCGGATTCGTTCAACATATCTGCTGTGAAATCACCCGAGGATACAATTTTAATATCAACCACCCCAATGCCCCGAAGAAGTTCGGCAAGGTTCCAGGTGAAAGAATCGTGGTTGTCGAGGAGAAGCATGATTAAAAGTCAAAATGCAAAAGTCAAAAGTTAAAGGGCAAAAATAAAAAAGTTACCTTTGTCATGAGGGCTATATTTAACCCGTTGATAAAAATACTTATAATTTCACTGATATCCGGGCTGTATTAATTTTCAAGCAACATGTTTGTTTCACGAGCAAAAATTATTGAGAATATTAACCGTTTTTCTACAAAAAAAACACCGTTCGTTTTCGCCATTGATTTCGCCGGAGAAAAAGGGTTTGTCTTATCACCGGAGGATGCCGTCAAACATGGATTACAATATGATATCGGTGGAATGAAAAACGCAGTTGAAACGCATCAAAGAACGCCATTAAAATTCGAATTTTTTCCAGCAGGATTTAAAACGTATAAAAAGGCATTTGAAAAAGTAATCTTTCATTTAAAAAGAGGGGATACCTACCTGCTCAACCTGACTTTTCCTACTTCACTAGAGATAAATCTTTCACTGGATGAGTTATTTGCTTACAGCAGTGCACTATACAAACTTCTTGTTCCCGGCAGCTTTGTTGTTTTTTCACCGGAAGTTTTCGTACGCATCAGTGATGGGCACATTTCGTGCTGTCCGATGAAAGGCACCATCGACGCGGCCATTCCCGATGCTGAGCAGCGGTTATTGAGTGACGAAAAGGAGTTTTTTGAACACAATACCATTGTTGACCTGATCCGGAATGACCTGTCGATGGTATCAACAAATGTAAAGGTGAGCAGGTTCAGGTATATCGACCGGATTCATACGCACCGGGGGGATTTGCTCCAGCAAAGTTCAGAGATCACAGGAACACTTCCGGCGGGTTACCATCGTCAGCTGGGAGAAATTCTATTTACCCTGCTGCCTGCCGGATCCGTCACTGGCGCTCCGAAAGAGAAGACCGTTGAAATCATCCGGGCAACGGAAACTTATGACCGCGGTTTTTACACCGGCATATTCGGTTTTTTTGACGGGCAATCGCTGACATC
>JBAXFM010000290.1:0-6649 GCA_037139855.1 Bacteroidota bacterium | reverse complement strand
CAACATCTATCGGGGAAGGAAGATAATCGACCACCGAATCAAGCAGCATCTGAACACCTTTGTTTTTATAAGCAGCACCGCAGAATACCGGAGTAATCAGCAGTTTAAGGGTGGAATCGCGCAATGCTTTCTTCATCAGTTCAGAAGAGACCTCTTTATCTTCCATGAACAGTTCCATGATCTCATCATTGAATTCAGCCAGTTTTTCAATGGCCCAGGCACGTGCCTCTTCAGTTTTTTGTTTGTATTCTTCCGGGATTTCGGTTTCGATCTGCTCCATTTCCTTGAACATATAAGCTTTGCGATAGATGATGTCAATGATCCCGGTAAAATGTTCTTCGGCACCCATCGGAACGTGGAACGGGACGGCATTCGCATCGAGATATTTATTCATCTGGGCAACAACGGCAGGAAAATCTGCACCGGTGCGGTCCATTTTATTGATGAATGCGAAGCGGGGCACACGATAACGGTCTGCCTGGTTCCAAACAGTCTCACTCTGGGGCTCTACACCACCAACGGCGCAGAAAACGGCGACCATGCCGTCGATCACACGCAGGGAGCGCTCAACCTCGATGGTGAAGTCAACGTGTCCAGGGGTGTCGATCAGGTTTATCTGATGGCCCTTCCAGGCGCAGGTGATGGCTGCGGAGGCGATGGTGATTCCACGCTCCTGCTCCTGCTTCATGAAGTCCATGGTGGCTGCTCCATCGTGAACCTCGCCCATCTTGCGGTTGGTACCTGAAAAGAACAGGATACGTTCGGTAACAGTAGTCTTTCCGGCATCGATGTGTGCCGCAATTCCTATATTTCTTAGCTTGTTTAATGGCATGTTGATTGGGTTTTTTAAGGGGGTGCAAAGGTACAATAAAAATTTGAATTACTGCAAAATGTTGAAGATTAAATAATTGTTAAGGGGGTGACAGGGTAACAGGGTATCGTGCGGGATTATTAAAGATACAAAGAATTTTTGTTACTTTGTCACCCTGTTACCAAAAGAGATGATTTTTCGTTTCAAAACCCGTGAAGTTCTGTTTTTTATCCTGATTTCTCTCGGGGTCTATATGGTGTTTATCTTTGGATTTGCCTGGATCTACTACAACACAGGAAGCATTGAAATGACACCGTATTCAACTCCGTACAATCATCCCGGCATAAGTTCAGGTATAAATACGATCAATTTTGAAAAGGCTGTCTATTTCAGTATCGTTTCGTTTCATACGATTGGGTTTGGCGACATTCATCCGATCACACAACTTGGCCGGCAGATCGTGATGATCCAGTCTACGATTTCATTGTTCTTTACCTCCATTTTTTCAGGATTCCTGGTCTATTTTGTGATCAAACGTCCGCAGGATGTGTTTACAACCCAAAAAGTCTATATTCGATACCGGAAAGACCGCTATTTTCTATCCCTGCGACTTGGAAACAAGGGGCGGGACATCATCGACCTGAAGAGCAAGTTTGAAGCCTGGACCATCGAAAACAACACCCGTGTGAGAGCATACCGAGTGGAGGAGGAACTGCCCGACCTGGAGAAAATTCTCTATTACGATCTGAACCTGGATGATCAGCAATGCACCTCCCTCAGAGTTGCAATCCATGATGCTCTTGTAAATAGTACATTGCTGCACATGAAGTTTTCTTTCATTGGAAATGACATAAAAACCGGGGAACAGGTGGCTTATGCAAAATATTACGATTCTCGGCACCTTGCATTTGGAAAGATGTTCCTCAATGTTTATTCTTGGGACACGAACGGGAGAAGGAAAAATTTCCGATGGGGTAATTTTGAAAGGATAGAACCGATGGAACAAAAAAACATAGATGGTTTTCTTGGTAAACGGGAACATACATCTTAGGAATGAAAAGTAATGGCGCCATTATAGAAAAAGAATTTCAACCTGATATAGTGTTAAATTTTAAGTATGCGTAAAAAACAGCAAACGATTAAATCTCCGGTTAGTATATCTGGCAAGGGTCTTCATACAGGCAACGAAGTGATTCTTTCATTTCTGCCAGCACCCGAGAACCATGGTTATAAATTCCGTAGAACAGACCTGAATCCTGATATTCTTGTCCCAGCCGATGTAGATCACGTGATCGACACGTCAAGAGGAACAAGTATAGAATTTATGGGTGTGCGAATCGATACAGTGGAACATGTTCTTGCAACGCTGGCAGGCCTTGAAATTGACAATGTCCTGGTCGAGCTGAATCAGTCCGAAACTCCAATCCTGGACGGAAGCGCTGGACTTTATGTTGAAAAACTGCTGGAAGCCGGAATTGTTGAGCAAAAGGCCGATCGTATTTATTATGAACTGAAATCCAACATTGCCTATACCAATGAAGAAAAAAAAGTCGAACTGATCGCCATCCCGTCAAGCGAGTTCAGGGTTTCCGTGATGATTGATTTCGATGCACGTGTTTTGCCTCCGCAAAGTGCGACGTTAAACAAGATAAGCCTGTTCAAAGATGAAATAGCCCCATGCCGTACGTTTGTATTCCTTCATGAACTGGAGTACCTGTTGCAAAATAACTTAATCAAAGGGGGCGATATCAACAATGCAATCGTTTTCGTGAATCGGGCGGTTACTCAGCAGGAACTTGACCGTTTGACCGGGTTATTCAAAAAACCCAGGATTGAAGTCAGAAATGAAGGAATCCTGAACAACCTTGAACTTAAATTTTCAAATGAACCTGCACGGCATAAATTACTCGATGTTATTGGTGACCTGGCGCTTATCGGGATGCCGATCAAGGCACAGGTCATCGCTACCCGCCCGGGCCATTATTCCAATGTTCAATTTGCCAAAATGATAAAGAATCTCATCAGGCGGGAAATTTCAAAAGATAAAGTTCCACTATTGGATCTCATCAAACCATCGTAATTAGTTTTAAAGTAGGAATAGAACAATCTGTTATCCCATAAAATACCTCACCATGAATCACTCTTTAGCTTATGTAAACCCACAGGCACAAATTGCTGCTGATGTAATTATCGATCCCTTTGTTACCATTGATAAAAATGTAATCATCGAAGAAGGAACATGGATCGGAAGCAATGCAACAATTTTTGAGGGTGCGAGGATCGGAAAAAACTGCAAAATCTTTCCCGGGGCTGTTATTTCAGCTATCCCACAGGATATGAAGTTTGGCGGTGAAGAAACGATTGTTAAAATTGGCAACAATGTGACCATCCGGGAGTTTGTTACGGTAAACAGAGGAACCAAAGCAAGTTTTGAGACTGTTGTAGGGGATAATACCCTGCTGATGGCTTACGTTCACGTGGCACATGATTGTGTTATCGGGAAAAACTGTATCCTCGCCAATGCCGCCACACTGGGCGGGCATATCGTTATTGACGATTTTGCTGTTATCGGGGGAATGGTTGGCATTCACCAGTTTGTTCGCATTGGGGCCCATACAATGATTGCCGGAGGATGTATTGCCAGAAAGGATGTTCCGCCGTATACCAATTCAGGCCGCGACCCCTTGTCATACGCAGGGATTAACTCAATGGGACTGCGAAGAAGGGGGTTCAGCAATGAGGTCATCAACCAAATCCAGGATATTTACAGGATCATTTACCTCAAAGGGCATAATGTGGGTCAGGCCTTGAAAATTATCGAAAACGAAGTAGAGCCGTCTCCTCATCGTGATGAGATTCTTTCCTTTATCTCACAGTCGAAACGGGGGATCATGAAAGGGTATTCAAATTAACATCAGGCAACTATCAAACCTTCCAGGTCTTCAAGTCCTGGAAGGTTTAGGTATTCAAAACCGTTTCACATATCCATGGCAGTAGGGCGTTGATCCCTTGTGATCATAATAATCCTGATGGTAATCTTCGGCTTTCCAGAACGTTTTGGCAGGAATAAGTTCCGTTACCACCTTGAATCCTTTTTCTTTTAACTGGTTTATCAGTTTCTGGGTGATGGTTTTTTGTTCCTCATTGCGATAGAACACAGCCGAACGATATTGTTCTCCCCAGTCGGGGCCCTGGTGGTTCCATTGCGTAGGGTCGTGGGTTTCAAAAAACATTTTAGCCACGGTTTCGTAATTGGTCTGCTTGGGGTCAAAAACCACTTCGATCGCTTCGTAATGACCGGTATTGCCTGCACACACTTCCTTGTAGGTTGGGTTGTCCGTCTTTCCCCCGGTGTAACCGACTTCTGTTGAAACAACCCCCTTGATCTTTTGCATGTAATACTCCACGCCCCAGAAACAACCCCCGGCAAAGATGGCGGTATCAGTTGTGGCTTTCTGCCCGGCCGGAACGAAATCAAGGGAGATGGAGTTCACGCAGTGCCGCGTATCTTTATCCGTCAGTCCTTCTCCAAGGAAAACATGCCCAAGATGGGCGCCGCATTTCGCACATTCAATCTCGGTACGCATGCCGTCGGCATCGGGAATCCGTTTGACAGCCCCGGGAATTTCATCGTCAAAGGCCGGCCAGCCGCAATGGGCGTCGAATTTATCGGTAGCACGGTACAACGGCACTCCGCACCTCTTACACACGTATGTTCCGTTTTCTGCGAATTTCTCATATTTCCCGGTGTACGGGGCTTCGGTTCCCTTATGAACGATCACACGCTCTTCTTCAGGGGTAAGTTGTTTGAATTTCATGTTCGTTTTATTTGGTATGGACGGTTGAGGCTGGTTCTGAGAACATCCCGTCAGTGTCAGCATCAAAAAGCCAAAGATAAGCATACAATTCCTGATTCGCATCTAAAGTATATTTGGTCTTAATAAATACGAAAAAATGATGAATTTATTACAGCCGGGTGGAACGGTATATTTTCAATGACAAATCCGGATGCGGTTTTAGTTCATATGCTCGAACGGTTGCAATTTTGAAAAATCACTTTTTTGATTCCGTAAAAAGAGACATCCCTAAGATTTGATGTTTAGGAACCCGGGATTTTGTCTGTTATCCCAGATTGTAATAATTTCGATGGCATCCGATCTGATTTCGTTGAAAATGCAATAATCTCCTTCGATCAGGTTTCTGACATCGGGAATGTCAGTTTGGACACCAATGAACGGCTTTTTCTCCAGCAGCGTGATGGATTGGCGGACAACAGAATTAATCTTTACACTATATGTTTTGTTTCCATTTCTTTGAAAGTAAAAATCCAGAATCTCAATCAAATCAAGCTTGGCTCTTGGAGACCATCTTATTTTTCGTTTAACCATTTGTCCATCTCCAGTTCTACTTGTTCATTGGTAAAGGACGCTCCCTTTGCAATTTGTGATCTGCCCTCTACAATCCTTTTTCGTTGCTCCTGAGTTGTTTTATAGATAATAGATTCTGATTTCGTTTCAATGAATTTTTCAATAGCAGTTAACAATGACTTATCATTGAGACCAGCAATTGTATGAATTAATCTGTTTTTTAAATCAACCGTTGTCATCGTCACATCATTTTATGCAAAAATACGACTTTATTGAAAATTTCTAAAAACTGACCAACTTTTCTTCAAAAGAAAAGTTGAGGTTGGCCGGGTTTCACTTTACTGATCCCGATAGTGTAAAAATATACGGTTATCAACATTATTGTGGCGACGGCATAGTTGATGCTGGAGAGCAATGCGATGGCGGAGCAACTACAACATGTTCAAGTTATCTTTCATGTCCGGCTGGATATGTTGCACAAGGAACTGTTTATTGTACTAATCTATTATTGGGTTGCCAAGTATTTTCCTGATTCATCAGGTATTGCTATATGGTCTCGTGTGCCTGTCCATGCAAATACGAGTGTGTAATTTCCTTGGGCGTCTGCAATAGTGTGTAAGAGTGTGTCTCCAGTAGTAATGTCTTTTGCGTATACGTCAGCTTGTAGATTTGCTGGAGCATTTTGTTGAAATTTCCCACCAACGTGGCCAGTTATTACAATGTAATCAAGTGGTGCGTCTTTTAATCCGCCATCAAGTCTTGGTGGTTCAACAGGTGCTGTCCCATCCAAGAACAACGTCTTCTCTAAGTCTTCTGCTTTCACGTATGGTTTCTCGATTGTTTGGATTGTTTTATGTAGATTGGAGTCTGGTTGGATGTTTTTCTGGGCGAATGCTGAGTTGTAGATGCCGGATAATGTCTGGGAAAGGGCAAAAAGGGCAAAAAGCAGGGTGTTTTTTTTCAAAGATACGACAGATTGTCAAAAATTTTGCTCTGTTTTTTTAAAGGAAATACTAACAAGACAGCCCCTCTTGCACTGACAGGGAGGTGACATATTTTTTATACTTTTGCATTTTGACTTTGCATTTTACATTTTGACACATGAAGAAAATCCTCGGAATGGGCAACGCCCTTGTTGACATCATGATCCCGATAGAAAGCGACAACATTCTTGAACTTCTGGCCTTGCCAAAAGGAAGCATGCAGCTTGTTGACATCGAACGCAGCAACACGGTGCTTTCAGCGCTGAAAGATTACAAGAAGAGTCATTCAGCCGGTGGCTCGGCAGCAAATACCATTCACGGGCTGGCCATGCTGGGAGCGAAAACAGGATATATCGGCGTAGTAGGCGAGGATGAACTTGGCGGGTATTTCGTGCGTGATCTCATCCAGGCCGGGGTTGATCCCCACATGGTCCACAGCAGGCAGGAAACCGGACGCGCGGTTGCACTGGTAACCCCCGATTCGGAAC
>JBAXFM010000289.1:0-6654 GCA_037139855.1 Bacteroidota bacterium | reverse complement strand
ATTGTTGTTGTTGGTGGTTCCAACGATGTTCAGAAACCCGGCGGAGCTGTTCTCCGCAACCTGATAGCTGGTAATTTCCAGGGAAAATTGTATGTGACAAACCTTAAAGAGACAGAGGTTCAGGGAATAAAGAGTTTTCAGGACGTTGATCAATTGCCGGATGTTGACCTGGCTATCCTGGCGGTTGCTGCAAAATTTATTCCCTGTACCATCGAAATGCTGGCCAATAGAAAAAACACACGGGGATTTATCATCCTTTCGGCGGGCTTCAGCGAGGAGAGTGAGGCAGGCAAACTACTTGAGCAACAGGTTGTAGAGATCGTCAACAATGTAAATGGATCGCTGATCGGCCCGAACTGCATTGGTGTACTGACCCCTGCTTATCACGGAGTTTTTACCAAACCCATTCCAACGCTAAATCCCAAAGGATGCGATTTCATCTCAGGTTCCGGCGCCACAGCCGTATTTATCATGGAATCTGGGATCCCCAAGGGCCTTACTTTTTCTCAGGTTTTCTCTGTTGGAAATTGCGCACAGCTGGGTGTTGAGGAGATATTGGCCCATCTCGATGAAAGTTTTGACCCAAAAACCAGTTCCCGTATTAAACTACTCTACATTGAAACAATTTCAAAACCGCAGTTGCTGTTGAAGCATGCATCGTCTCTGATTCGCAAAGGATGCAGAATTGCGGCCGTCAAAGCCGGGTCATCCGCAGCAGGCAGCCGTGCAGCATCTTCTCATACCGGTGCGTTGGTTAGTCCCGATGTGGCCGTGGATGCGCTCTTCCGGAAAGCTGGTATAGTGCGTTGTTATGGCCGTGAAGATCTTATCAGTGTGGCTTCCGTATTTACTTTCCCTGAACTCAAAGGTGACAACATGGCCATCATCACCCATGCGGGCGGGCCTGCCGTAATGTTGACTGATGCCTTATCAAATGCAGGGATGCATGTTCCGCATATCACCGGCTCCGCATCAAAAGAACTTCTGGCACAACTGTTTTCAGGATCTTCAGTGGGTAATCCAATCGATTTTCTGGCTACCGGCACGGCTGCACAGTTGGGAACCATTATTGATTATACCGATCAAAAATTTAATAAGATCGACGGGATGGCCGTGATCTTCGGAACACCCGGATTAACGCCGGTGTTCGATGTTTATGACCTCCTTGATCGCAAAATGAAGTTAACAGGCAAACCGGTTTATCCCATCCTTCCTTCGGGACTGACTGCAAAGGAAGAGATACGTGAGTTTGTGGCTAAAGGGAATGTTTTCTTTCCGGACGAGGTGGTATTTGGCAATGCGCTGGCAAGAGTGTATCACACGCCTAAGCCGGCCCTGGCAAAACCTGTACTTCCAAAAGTTGACAGGAAAAGGATCAGGGCCATTATTAAAAGTTCACCCGATGGGTATATATCCCCGGAAGCTATCCAGGGGCTCATGGATGCCTGCGGGATTCCACGGGCAGGTGAAGCTGTGGTAACATCGGCAAAAGAGGCTGCACAGTCTGCAAAGCAACTGGGTTTCCCTGTAGTGATGAAGGTTGTTGGTCCTGTGCATAAATCGGATGTTGGGGGAGTAGTGCTTCATGTAAAGGATGAGGCCATGGTTGCCCGGGAGTTTGAACGCATGATCAGGATCCAGGATACCACAGCGATCCTCATTCAACCGATGCTTTCCGGGATTGAGCTGATCATTGGTGTCAAGTTCGAACCACCATTCGGACATACAATCCTTTGCGGCATGGGAGGCATTTTCATTGAAGTGCTGAAGGATGTTGCCACGGGCTTATCCCCGCTTCACAAATCAGAGGCGCTTGCCATGATCCGCAGTCTGAAAAGTTACAAAATAATCCAGGGTGTTCGTGGTCAGCAAGGGGTGAATGAGAAAATGTTTGCCGATGTAATGATCCGTCTTTCAGCGCTGCTCGTTGCTGCACCAGAGATCATCGAACTCGATTTCAATCCTTTGCTGGGTTCTGCCGACCGGGTGGTGGCGGTGGATGCGAGGATTTGTTTGCGTCATTCCTCACCTATACATCACTCCTATCTGCTCTAAAAAAATCCCCACAAGTCCTGGTTTCAGTCCAATGGTGAATATCAAACCAAACAAGGCTCCCCAGAGATGGGCATCGTGTCCGATGTTGTCACGGCTATTCTTTGCCATGTAATACTCATAGCCCACATAAAACACCCCGAAAATCGGGGCCGGAATCGGTACCGGAATTAAAAACAGGAAGATTTTGCCGGTAGGATAGAGGATGATGCTTGAAAAAACCACTGCTGCAACGGCTCCCGAGGCCCCTACTGCGTTATAAAATACATCGTTCTTGTGTTTGCCGTAGGATGGTATGATGGATAGAATGAGTCCGCCCACATAAAGAAGGATGAAATATAAACCTGATTTACCCGGGAAATAAATTTTAAAATAGGATTCAACGATTACGCCAAACGAATAAAGAACCAGCATATTGATGAACAGATGCACATAACCGGCGTGAAGAAATCCATAGGTGAAAAACCGGTACCATTGGTTGCTGTGTTTAACATCGTATGCGTTGAACCTGAGTTTCGAAAACATCTCCTCGTTGCTCATGGCAAATGCCGATACGGCCACGGTGATGAAGATGATAAGATAAGTTAAAACCATAGGAAAAGTCAAACGTTAAAAGTCAAAAGTCAAATGGCAAAAGTCAAATGAAAAAAAAATCAGCAAGCTCTTTGGTTGGTAATTCAATTACTTGATTGTTTCAGTTTTGGGGAGCTTGGTGTAGTCGATTTCTGAACCGAGAACACTGTGGGGAATCATGAAAACAACCAGCAAAACAATGGATGCCACAATTGGCCATAGCCTGTTTTCGCGATTCTTTTTCATTACCACCAGGGCAATAACCCAGAAAATAAAGGCCACAATCGATTTGTTGTCGGTAAGGTCATGACCAAAAGGCCATCCGGTCCAGTAAGCGTCAAAGGCGTATTTTTGAACGATGGGGCCAAGAATAAGTCCTCCTATGCCTACTGCAATCACCGTGATCCAGGCAAATAAATAGGTGTTGCGACCTCTGAAAATGACCATCAGACCGGTAAGGGTTGAGAACAGCATGGCCATGAACATAAAAAAGATATGGGGAATGAGAATAAACCTTGGTACAAAACCAGTATAGCGCAATACGGCAGGGTGATCATTGAGTAAAACCCGCTGATCGCCTTTGATGAGGGTAACTTCATACATTACTTTGCCGGCAGGCGCCTGATGGGGAAGGGCGCCGATCAGGGTGTCGCCATGACGCTGCATCGGTTGCACCTGCCAGTTATCCATGCTTTTAAAGCGGCGGAGGTTTAATTCACCTTTGACGGAAGTGTCGGGAACCAATACTGTTACTTTGGCATCATCGGCAAGGTCGTAGGATCTGGTGAGCCGGAATTTGATCTGTTGCCCGGCAATTTCAGCATGTCCGCGTACAGGGTATGTGGGACCGGTCATTTTTTGATACAAGGCGCTGCCCAATGTAAATACGATCGCAAAAAACCAGATAAAGATTGTTTTGAATTGATTCATTTTTATGATGTTTTAGAATAGTCCAGTATAACCCGGCAAAGATAACTATTTGATCTGATATCTGCGCAGCAGATCATATACAGCCTCATGAATGTTTGTACGGATGTTCATTTCCGACAGTTTCTGATTTTCCGCATTGGGATAAACCCGGTTAGAAAGAAAAATATAGATGAGTTCATTGGCAGGGTCGGCCCAGATATAAGTTCCTGTAAATCCGGAATGTCCGAAACTTCTGGGTGATGCATCTTTGCATGTTGGGCCGTCCAGTGCCGGGTTCAACGCCGGTTTGTCAAATCCAAGTCCCCGGCGGTTGCCTTTGCCCGGGCTCTGAACCCTGGTAAATTCCCTGATGGTAGCAGGGGCGATGTATTGCTTTCCTCCATAAGTTCCATCCTGCAGCAGCATCTGCATGATTACAGCCAGGTCGAAGGCATTGCTGAACAATCCGGCATGGCCTGAAACACCCCCGAGCATGGCTGCCCCCGGATCATGTACATCGCCCCATACAAACTGTTTTCTGAATTCGTTGTCGTATTCGGTAGGAATAAGCAGATCGAGGCTGAACCGGTCGCGGGGTTTGAACCCCATGTGTGACAATCCTAGTGGTTTGTAAAAGTTTACATCAAGGTATTGGTCAAAAGGCTGGTGGCTGATTTGTTCAACAACCAAACGGAGAAGGTAAAACCCCAGATCGCTGTATTTGTAATCACGGGTTGCCCGCAAGGGTGATCCGGCAATGCTTTTAAATATTGTGTCGGCATAATCTTTCCGGATATAAAGATTCTGCGCTACCCTTGCAGGAAATTCAGGGGACTGCAACCATTGGTATAATGACCGGTCCGGCATTCCGTTCACCAGGGTGGCCTTATAAAACGGGATCCAGTCCTGTAAACCGGCCTGATGCGCCATCACATCCCGGATCATCAGATTTGATTTGTTGCTTCCTTTCAGAAAAGGCAGGAATTTCCCGAGGGTATCATTGAGTGCCAGCTTGCCTTCATCAAATAACTTCATGATGGCGAGGGTGGTGGCGGCCACTT
Source organism: Bacteroidota bacterium (assembly GCA_037139855.1). Classification (GTDB taxonomy): domain Bacteria; phylum Bacteroidota; class Bacteroidia; order Bacteroidales; family FEN-979; genus CAIVAT01. The sequence goes on along the minus strand of JBAXFM010000289.1, from coordinate 2,059 downwards.
TTGTGACGGAGGCCAGGTCGTAAATGTGCTGCATGGTTACCTTCACAGTATCTTCGTACCTCGGATGCCCGAACGCTTTGGTGTAGAAGATTTTTCCATGCTTAGCCAGTAATATCTCACATCCGGGATAAGCACGCACATCGATTCCGTTCTGTGCAATGGAATCAATCACATTCAGTGACTGCCGCGGGATGCCGATCTCTTCAGGAAGAACAAATTCCAACCTGTTTTTTTCGGTAATTTCACCAGTACTATATGAAAACCCGGATGAAGTTACCGGCAGGGTGCCCTTTGCACCGATGCCGCCAAAAATCACCTCGGCAGCAGCAAGTTCGGTGGACGGGTTACCCTGGTACGCCACCAGGATTGCTTCCGGTTTGCTGAGATTTGGAATTCTTTCCAGGGAATAAGGAGTTCCGAAGATGGTCAGAATGGTTCTGTTAATCCTTGTCACGGTATCAATCATTCTGATCATGTCGTGTGAAATACCGAAAGTATCAGCAGCGTTGCTTGTAATGCCATGGATCCCCATGATGACGATATCATACTCATTCACCTTTTTGATGATGCTGTCGGCAAAGGTCTTTGTGGATTTCCGCGGAACATTGAAGAAGGTGACCGGTGAATACTGTTTTATTGTTTTCTGAAAAATGGTTTGCATGGAATCGCCCAGAGAAAGCACCGCAATTTTACGGCGGTCAAGACCTGTCAACGGGATGATCTGTAATTCATTTTTGATCAGGGTTATCGAATTGTTTACCATCTTCTGACGCAGCGCTTCTGCTTCAGGGGGATTGAGATCAGCAACAAGGTTTTCCGGATTGACCGGGTGCTTATGTTTAAGTCCAAGTTCCACTTTCAATGCGAGCATCCGTTTGCACCTGGTTTCCAGCAACTCACCCGACAACCATCCACTGTCGATGGCAGCTTTAATGCCACTGATGGCAACATCCACATGCTGAGGAAGTAATAAAATATCATTTCCAGCTTGCAAAGCCTTCACCTCAATCTCACCGGGTTTAAAATATTTGGTGACCCCCTGCATATCCAGGGCATCGGTGAAAACATACCCGCTGAAACCGAGTTTCCCTTTTAGTAATCCGGTGATCACTGCATTTGAAAGGGTTGTCGGCGTATTCTTTGCCGTATCGAGGTTCGGCATGTATAAATGAGCCACCATGACGCCCATGACCCCTTCACGGATAAGCGTCCTGAAAGGAAATAACTCAATAGAATCAAGACGTTGCAGGGAGTGGTTGATGACCGGCAGGGCAAGGTGCGAATCGGTTTCGGTATCACCATGCCCGGGAAAGTGTTTGGCGGTGGCCATGATGCCCTCATGCTGCAATCCCTCCATATACATTGTGCTTTTATGTGCCACGCGATCGCGGTTTTCACCAAAGGATCTGAAGTTGATTACCGGATTTTTGGGGTTGTTGTTGATGTCGGCCACCGGCGCAAAGTTGACCTGTACCCCAAGCCGCCGGCAACTCCGTCCAATCATCTGCCCCATCTCATAAATCATTGAATCATTGCTGATTGCTCCAAGCGCCAGCTGTCGTGGAAACGAAAAAGCGCTGTCAAGTCGCATGCCTAAACCCCATTCTGCATCGATGGTAACCAGTACCGGCGTTTGCGTTTCCTGCTGGAGCCGATTGGTGAGGATGGCCTGTTTAACAGGTGACCCCTTAAAGAAACAAACCCCTCCGACATTGTTTTTTTTCACGATCTGGAGCAAACTGTCATTGTAAATGGAGTCTTTCCATGAATATGCCCGGATGATAAGCAATTGGGCGATGCGTTGCTCCGGTGTATGGGAGTTATAAACTGAATCCACCCATTTTGTGTCATTGGTCTGGCTACTTGCCTGCGAGGGAAACAGGAAGATCATAGCAATAATGATTAAAAAAAATATACATTTCATAAGGTATACATAGGATTGCAAAAGTCCTAACTTTCAACTTCAAAATGACTCTGATGTTGCCAAATCTTTTCTTTTTTTATTAACATGCTACCAGTCACCTGTTGTTAAAGTAATATCTTTGCCCTGTTTACGTTT
>JBAXFM010000288.1:0-6668 GCA_037139855.1 Bacteroidota bacterium | reverse complement strand
TCCAATATATCCTGGGTACCTGGTTGCCTAATTCAATTTACTCACTGGATGACAGACCGTATTTTGAAATATTAGGTGAAAAATACAAGAATGAAGACCCCACTTCGGAAGAAGAAATATGTATACCAATAAAACCTAAAGACTAATGCCAACTTCACCTACGGATCATCTGAATCCCGAAATTAGTTTGGCTCATTGTATGAAAGAAACAGTGGTTGTATTAAAACATCCCTGTACGTTTCTGCGTTTATACCAGTAGTTTTTTATTCGTCAATCAAAATTCAGCATGTTCCGAAAGCTCGGTAATTTTTTAAGGGCAATTTTTATTTTTTACCGTAGCTTTTGGATTCCAGCCAGCCTGATCACTATTTTCTGTTGGTTTGGAATTTTTTCTGCCAGCCTTACCCAAATCAAAGAGCATAAAGAATTCTATGGCATATTAATGTTCATAGGCCCATTCTTTTGGATAAAAACAGCTACAAATTTCCTGATCCTATTATACTTAATCAAATATAAGGCTAATGAATTGTATTTTTATTACAACCTTGGCATTGGAAAAGCAGCAATCTGGATCACCACCTTTTTAATTGATTACCTAACCTTCTTTCTTGCCATATTCATAACTGGGCTAATCCTCAATCAATATTTCATACCTGGAAAATGAATAAATTGGAAATTGATAGCGTAAGACTTGAATTTGGTCGTCACATAATCCTGACTGATGTCTACATGCATTTTGAAACTGGTTGCATAACAGGTGTTTTGGGAAGAAATGGCACTGGTAAATCTTGTTTGTTAAAGATCATATACGGAACATTAAACAGTCAATATTCAAACATCAGGTTCAATGGTCAGGCTTTAGTAAATGCATTTAGACAACCTGTAAAGGTCAGATACATGCCTCAATCAAGTTTTATCCCGAAATATTTACCGTTAAAGAATGTTCTGGATATTTTTAACTGTGATATTGAATTGTTAATTTACCGATTTCCTGAATTTACCAATGATCTGAAAAAACCTTTCCGCCACTTTTCTTTTGGACAGAAAAGGTTGATAGAAGCCTACCTGATTTTAACATCGGATTCAGAATTTGTAATGCTGGATGAACCATTTTCATATTTGATGCCAATCCATGTCGAAGAACTCAAAAAAATCATTTTGTCTGAAAAAAAGAGAAAAGGTATTATAATCACCGACCATATGTATCGTGACATGCTTGATATCACAGATAACATTTATTTGATTAATGATTGTACGGCTTATCTGATTAAAACCCCTGAAGAACTTAGGTCGTTTGGTTATCTGCCGTGAATACAATGACTTACCTTACCTGTTTGTTTTGATCTTTTCTGCATCGACAGGATTTATGGGGTTTACTTCATCGTCATCATTACTATCGGGAACGTATTTAAGAATTACCATCCCATCTACCATGTCATCATCCCTGACCAAAAACATCGGCTCATCATCGTCTATTTTTGAACCAATGGCATAAATTGTCTGTCTTTTACTATATTTTCCAATTTTAATATTGGTTGGGATATCAATTTCACCGTTTATTAGGTCCATCCCGCAATCTTCATTTGGTTCCATGAAAAAACAGTTTTTTATTAAACTCATGGTTGATGCATTTCCGAACAAACAATTTGAGAAAAACGGGGAATATTGGTCGTGAAAATCCCGCTCCCACGCTCCAATGACTTCCAGAAAAAATGAACCATCCTTGAGGTTGATGCCATTCTCATTAAAATCCCATTTTTTGAATTTGTAGTATTGTTCCATCATGGTATCTTCAGTTTATTGGGTTTGTGACGTAAAGATAATCTATTTGCACTGATAATACTAATGTTTCCGTCATTATTTCATGAAATCGAAGCAGATTATTCCGACCCTAAAATAAACCAATAATTTTGTGAATTATTCGTCATATTTATTAGGATATCGCACAGTTATTCAGTATATTTGTGTGAACTTACAGGAAAAGCTATCAGTAATCCATTTTATTCTAATCTTAAAAAGTGAGCCATGAAACTATTTTCCTACATTATTAAGAGTGATTTAGGTTTTTCACCAAATCCTTTCTGGGGTAAATTCACTTTGGCATGTTGTAAACCAGCAATCAGAAGAACGGCAAAAAAAGGGGATTGGATTGTTGGTCTTAGGGGCAAAATGCTATACAAGAAATTGAAATTGCCTAAGACAAAAGACCCTTTAGATAAATATGCAATTATTTATGCCATGAAAGTGTCTGAAGTTTTGACTTTTGATAAGTATTATCGAAAATTTCCTGAAAAACGCCCCGATTTTAAAAACGCTGAATCACTTTATAGGATGGGTGATAATATTTACAAACCTTTGAAAACTGGTGACTATGAGCAATTAGAGTCTCGACATACCATTAAAAATGCATTGAAGAATAAAGATAAAGATTTGTCTGGCAAGTTCGTTTTAATCTCGGATGAGTTCTATTATTTCGGTTCCAAACCAATCAAAATACCCAAAAATTTACAAAGTCTCATTTGTGGTAGAGGTGATAAATGTAAATTCGATGATAAAGTCAAAAAGGCTTTCGTAAAACATATTTCCTCAAAAAAGCAAGGTGTTTTAGCGAAACCCAGTCTTTGGAATGAAAATGATAATTCCTGGAAACAATAAAAAATGAAAATAATAATAAGTAGAAAGGGCTTTGACAGCCAGAATGGTAAATTACCAAATCTAATATTACCTGATGGAAGATTATTGGTTTTTCCGATCCCAGATAAAACTTCGACAATCCTGTATAAGGATATAGAAATCGATCTTAAAGGTTATGACAACCTTTACGAATTATTGGTAGATTTAAACGCCCCTAAAATTAAAGAACATTATACGGCTCACTTAGACCCTGACTTATACCCCAATTCTTTGCCGAGAGATAAAGCCTGGAAACCGTTATTTGGGCAGACAGGTGCCCCGCTCAGGCATCTCCAAAAATCTGATGTAGGTATTGGCGATCTTTTTTTGTTTTTTGGACGGTTTCAAAAAACCAAATGGGAAAATAAGAAGATAGTTTATGATAAAACTGAAAAAGACATTCATATTCTTTTTGGCTACTTTTCCATTGGTGATATTGTTGATTTAAAGCTGGAGATTCCACCTGAATCCCAATGGATCAGCTACCATTCTCATAATTATATCACCAAAACACCGAATAATATCTTCGTTGGATCAAAAGCTCTCACAATCAATGGTAAAACATTTTCTGGGGCAAAAGTATTTGATGGATACTCAGAAAAACTAAGGCTTTCAACTCATGGTAAAAATAAATCTATTTGGAAACTACCCAATTGGTTCTACCCATTTGATACCAATAGACCACCATTGACATTTCACCCAGATAAAGATAGATGGTCTCTGTGCGATGGTTATGTAGAACTTCATACTGTTGGCAGAGGACAGGAATTTGTTTTAGATGCTGATTTATATCCTGAATGGAAGAAGTGGGTGCTGAATATTTTATCCTGATTTATTCACACCGTTAACGGTTCCTAACTTCGCTCAATATCGAGCAACTGGGGGATGGATTATATTTCCAAAATGATGAATTTCATTGAAACTGTCGATTAGCCAGTTGAGGCAATAGATGTAGATTGTTCTGATTTTTCCTGTTGAACAAATTGTATACGCACTGTGTAGAGAATTGAAATACCAGCTCCTATCTTACCTTAATCCTTTTTGCATCCGCATGAATAATTGGGTTTTTATCATACACGTATTCACCTTCATTATCGGTATTATCATCGCTATCAGAATCATGTGTTAAAATTGCAAGCCCATCAGCAATAGTGTGGTCTCTGCCAAACCAAATTGGGACATCAACATCAAATTTCGATCCAATGGCATGAATTGTATAGGGTCTTATTACAACTTTTTCAGATTTATAACTCTTGCCGATATAAACTGGCCCCTGATATGCTTCAATTCCTCTATTTTTTTGATCACCAATAGCTATACAATTTTGAATCAACCGCATCGTGGAGTAATTGGCATAAAGGTAATTTGCGTAAAAAGGTGAGAATCTATCATGAAAATTCTGCTCCCATTTTCTTACTAATTCCAGAATAAATGTACCATCCTTACGGTTGACACCATCTGCATTAAAAGCTGAAGGTTTGAATTTATAATGCTGTTGCATTGTGTTTTTTTCCTTTATGTTTTAGATGAAGACTAAACATTAAAGGTACGAAAAATGATTCAATTGAACAAGGATTTCACTGAAATTATTCAGTGAAACCATCAATAAAATTAGCCCATTAAAACAATTTTAGTGGCTAAAAGAAGTACTTTATCTTGGAGGTCTTGGGGGAAGCGGGGGTTTAGGTAATTGTATATTAATCGATGGGGGTCTTGGGGGCGACGGAACCCGAATGACAACCGATGGGGGTCTTGGAGCGGCGGGTTGAATGACGACTGTTCTGTTTTTATTATAATCGTGATGGTGATGATGTTTATATTCTTTCCGGGCCATTGGGGGTTGATCTTTCCCATGATGTGGTTTTTGCGCAAATAATGACGCAGCCGCGAAAAATAAAACAATAACGAGTGTGATTAACTTTTTCATGATGTATTGGTTTTTACAAAAAATTGCCCTTCTGGAAGGGCTGAATTATTCGACAAAGGTGCAACACATTCTTTATAAAACTGTTACACAACTATTGGAATAAGTTACATCATTCACACATTACCTCATGTGCCGTAATTAAATTGTTAATGCTAATCAAGGGTTGGAAACTTTATTAATCAAATGCCGAAGGCATGGCATTATTATGTCACCACTTCGTGGTTTATGATGTGTTGCATGGCCTGATTCTATAAATATGTCAACCCTTCGGGTTTAAAAATTCCACCCTAGATACGAATTGTTAATATTGTAAATAGGGAAATAAGGGATGAGCGATTCCTGTGGTTTCAATCTTTCAGGCACCGCACATTGAACGCATCGCTCTTCGCTGCATCGTACCTTGAAACACTCGGATTATAATCGTTGATCCCTCTTGCCGCCGCCCGGTTAGCGCTGATGTTTACCGAAGTCCAGTACATCGACCCGGCATAGAACCCGCCGGAATAGGCCCAGGTGTTGTTTTGGTAAAAAAGACCCAATTGATGCGAATTAAACCCATTCACCAGCCATTTATCTTTCAGCCAGCCTCCTGCCATTCCGTCACCGAAATACTGGTTCAGCAACAAGCTCCATTCCACCAGGGAAGGAATATGCCATCCGGGAGGGCAAAGGCCCTGCGATACTTCGGCGGTTTGGTATTGCATGAGTTCGTCCCATTGGTAGAATTACGAATGACGGGTGACGAATGACGTATGATCAGTGTACTTTTCTGCCACGCAATTATCGGTCTGGGGGGTTAAATCCGAAATCTGCGATCCGAAATCCAGATTCTCAACCATCCAGCATTGGGTCCCGATCAGTGCTGTTGCATACACCTTGTTGTCGCGGATGTCGACAAGCTGATTCCCGCAGGTAAAGGATGATACAGGGGTTACCAGGATGGTTTTGGTCTTTGAAGTCGTACAGGTATAAATATTCGAATAACTATACGTGATAGTTTTCAATCCTGTTCCGGCGTCCGATGGCGAGAATACCCCTGTGGAGGAATTGACCCCCGGACCACTGAATTGGCCTCCGGCCGGAAGTCCGCCTTTGAGTTGGTATGGCCTGGCGGTTAAAATCGTAACTGTATCGAAACATGGCGTGAACGTGACCACAGGCACCGGATGTTCTATCATCACCATCGTGGGCGATGTTGCAGGGTTACCCGTCGCGCATGCTTCGTTAGAGGTCAAAACACAGGAAACGACATCTCCGGCAGCGGGAATTCGCAAATATGACCCCTGGTTGGGCCCTCCGGCAATTCCGTTGACATACCACTGGTAGCCGGGTCCGGTCCCTCCGTTAATGGGAGTAGCCGTAAACGTCACTGTACTTCCTGCACAGAACGGGTTGGATGAGGCAGCAATGGTGATGCCGACCGGGAGCAACGGGTGAACCGTCATCACAATGGGCGCACTGGTAACAGGATTCGCAAGCGTACAGGTTTCAGATGAGGTGAGCGTAAAGGTTACCTCATCTCCATTTGCTGGAGTATAGGTAAAAGTGGTGCTGTTGGCACCGAAAGGACTGCCATTCACATACCATTGATATAGCGGGGAACCACCCGGGTTGACAGGGAAAGCGGTAAAGGTTACGGAGGTTCCGGCACATACCGGATTCGCTGATGCCGTGATGGTGACGGAAACAGGCAAATTCGGGTTCACGGTCATGCAAACAGGGTTCGACGTGGCCGGATTCCCGGTGGTACATGTGTTGCTTGAATTCAGACTGCAGCTAATGCAGTCGCCATTGACAGGAACATACGTAAAAGTGCCGCTGTTGGTTCCCAATGGAATGCCGTTCACATACCATTGAATCAGCGGTGAACCACCTGGGTTGACCGGGAAAGCGGTAAAGGTTACGGAGTTTCCCGCACAAACCGGATTCGCTGATGCGGTGATGGTGACGGAAACAGGTAAGTTCTGGTTTACGGTCATACAGACCTGGTTCGAGGTGGCCGGATTCCCGGTCGTACAACTGCTGCTTGAATTCAGGTTACAGGCGATGCAGTCGCCATTGACAGGAA
>JBAXFM010000287.1:0-6672 GCA_037139855.1 Bacteroidota bacterium | reverse complement strand
GGCAAAGACTTCCTCCTCACCTGGGAAAAGAGCCTTGAAAACCTTGAAACGGTTCTCTCAGTGGCTGAAAACCTGAAGATGCTCCGCGACCGGAATATATCACCCCGCTGTTTCGATTCAGGACTGGCCATCTCGCAATTCCGCGATAATTCTACCCGTACCCGCTTCTCTTTTGCTTCTGCGGCCAACTTGCTCGGACTTGCCGTTCAGGACCTCGACGAGGGTAAATCACAAATCGCTCATGGAGAAACAGTTCGTGAAACCTCTGCGATGATCTCCTTTCTGAGCGATATCATCGGCATCCGCGACGACATGTTTCTGGGCGCCGGCAATGCCTATATGCGTGAAGTGGGCGCAGCGCTTGATGAAGCCTTTGCCGATGGAGTGCTCCCGCAGCGTCCCGGAATCATCAACCTGCAATGCGACATTGACCATCCTACGCAATCCATGGCAGATTTATTACATTTGAAAACGGTTTTTGGCTCGCTGGAAAATTTGAAAGGCAAAAAGATTGCCATGACCTGGGCCTACTCACCCAGCTACGGCAAACCCCTTTCGGTGCCACAAGGCATCATCGGACTGATGACCCGACTGGGTTTGCAGGTCGATCTTGCCTACCCCGAAGGCTATGGACTTATCCCCGAGGTTATGGAGTTGGCCGGAAAGCAGGCAAAAGAATGTGGCGGCCAATTCCGGGTGGTTAATTCCATGGAAGAAGCTTTTACCGGAGCCGACATGGTATACCCCAAAAGCTGGGCACCGTACCATGTAATGCAGCAAAGAACCGAATTACTCCGGAAGAACGATCATGAAGGGCTGAAAGGACTGGAGAAGGTATGCCTGGCGAACAATGCACGTTATAAAAACTGGGAATGTACTGAAGAACACATGAAACTGACCAAAGAGGGCCAGGCGTTATATATGCACTGTCTGCCGGCAGATATCTCGGATGTTTCATGCCGGGAAGGCGAAGTGGCTGCTTCTGTTTTTGAACGCTATCGCGTTCCACTTTACAAACAGGCCGGATTCAAACCCTACATCATTGCGGCGATGATGCTGACCAACCGGTTTGAGGAGCCGGGGGAGATGCTCAGGAGTCTGGAGCTGGGAGGCAGAAGGAGGGTGTTTTGAATGACGAATGACAAATGACAAATGACGATTTACGATTTGGGTTTTACGATTTGGCCGTTTAGGATGACTGTGTGGGGGTGGCCTTGGATGGGGAAGCCTTCGTAGATTTCTGAATCGCAGTTTTGAAGGTGATTCTTCACAGAAATGGTCGATAGAAAATCAGGATCCCAGATTACGATATCGGCGTCATAACCTGGGAGCAGTTTCCCTTTCCGGTGCCCCAATCCGAAGATTTCAGCCGGACGGGTTGATACCAGACTCACAAACTGATTGATGGTAATTTTGCCGGTCAGCATGCCATAAGTATACAGCAAACCCAAGCGATGTTCTATGCTGCCTGCACCATTGGGAATTTTAGTAAAATCATCCATTCCCTGGTCCTTCTGCCCATAGAGGTTAAAAGGGCAATGGTCTGTGGCGACCACATCAAAAGTGCCATCTGAAAGGCCTTTCCAAAGTCGCTGTTGATCAGACTTACCTCTGATCGGCGGAGAAACGACATAAGGCATTACCTTCAGGTTGTCAAGTTTTTCACTATACACAGCATCGTCCAGCAAAAGATAATGCGGACAGGTTTCACCAAATACCAGGATGCCGTTCTTTTTGGCGGCGGCGATCATATCGGCGCCCTGCCAGGTTGAAGTATGTACGATATAAACCGGACAGTTTGTTCGTGCCGATAGTTCAATTACCTGAATGATTGATCGTATTTCAGCCTCCGGTGGATGAGTGAACGCATGATAGAAAGCCTTGGTTTTTCCCTCGCGTAAAAATTCATGTTGCAAGCGGCTGATCTTTTCTCCATCCTCACAATGCACCATCACCAAACCGCCTGCCGGCCCAACGATCTGCATAAGCTCCTTTAGATCCTTGTACCCGATTCCAATCGTTTCACGGTAGGCGAGATAGGCTTTGAACGACCTGATGCCTTCCTCTTTTATACAAGGCATAATCTCAGCAGCGATTTTTGGGTTCCATTCGCTGATGCCCATGTGTAATCCCCATCCGGCGAGGCTTTGACCAGCCTCATTCCTCCTAAGACTCAACGCTTCCCTGAGTGATTGCCCCCTGTGCGGAGTCACAAAATCCATGAAAAAAGTTGTTCCTCCAGCAATGGCTGCCTGGCTTCCCGACCTGAAATCGTCGCAGGAATTTCCTGCCGGAGTAGGCAAAGCCAGGTGTACGTGCGGGTCGAATCCTCCGGGGAATATATATTTTCCGGTGGCGTCAAGTACCCGGAATCCGGAAAAAAGGTTCAGGTTCAGGTTCCCTGTTTCAATTATTTTCCCGTCTTGAATAGCAAGATCTGAAACAGCCGTGATCTCTGAGTCAACTAATTTCCCGTTTTTGATGATGATATTTTCCATTGAATCCGGATCGTATTTTTGAACAAACCCTGTAAGACTAAACCATCAGGTTATGTTTATAATTCAGGCAAATAATGGGATAAAAACCGCTCCAAACCGCAAACCCTGAAACCATTACTTAGTAAATAGTCTTCGCTTTCCCTGGTCACTACAAAGCGATGCCTTATTTTCAGTGCAGTTGCCGCCAACGTATTCCCTTTGGATGGTCTGATGTTGGCTCCGTATTTTATTTCAATTCCGGCATGTGCCTGTCCGGATTTTTCAATGACCAGATCCAATTCAGATCCTTCCCATGTTCTGTAATAATAAAAATTGCGATTGGGTTGCAATAACCCAATAATCTGTTCAATTACGAACCCCTCCCAGGATGCACCCAACTTTAACGTTCCAAAAAGATCATCAAATTTTTCATTTCCAATGAAATGATGAAATATTCCACTGTCCCTTATATAGACTTTTGATGCTTTTACTATACGTTTTCCCACATTGACAGAATATGGATGGAGCTGACGGACTAAAAACGCTTTTTCCATAAAATCAATGTAGGACTTAATGGTAATGTGGCTCAATTCCAGGCTTCTTCCCAATTCTGAAAAATTAACCATGTTCGCATGATTATGGGCCAGCATTGTCCATAACCTTCGTGCTGCGACACTATTGCCGGAAAATCCAAGTTGCGGCAGGTCCCTTTCAAGATAGGTCATGACAAAATTCTGCATCCAAACCGACCACAAGTTTTCACTGGCCAAAGCGCCAGGGAATCCACCTTTAAACCATAGTTGGTCGATTGAATAAACCCCTGTTACCTCCGGTAATAAAAATGGAGTAAGTTCCAAATAGGCAATTCTTCCGGCGAGGGATTCTGCACTTTGCTTCAACAGATCGGGACTTGCTGACCCTAGAATTAGAAAACGAGCCGGTATTCTATTTTGATCGATAAGGGCCCGTAATGATGGAAAGAGACCCGGAAGGCGTTGTATTTCATCAATTATTACGGTGTCCTGTTCATGATTAACCAGATAGGTTTCCTGATCTGCCAGTTTATTGAGGTCCCGCTGCAACTCAAGGTCAAGGTAGACACATTTTTTGTGCCAGTTCTCCATGATCGTTTTTGCAAGAGTGGTTTTCCCACATTGCCTAGGTCCGATGATGGCTACAACAGGGAAAAGACCCAGCAGTTCCTGAACCTTTTTCTGCGCTGATCTTGTTATCATTACAACTTTTTACGTTATTTTGTAAATTTAAATTACAAATATACGTAATGATTTTTATATCTGACTTTTGCAATTACATATTCATTCGGGACCATAACCGGAGCGATTCTTTCCCGGATTTTAAAAGTACCTGGTTCTCGTCAACGTTGACAATTTTCCTTTCATCCACAATTAATTCTCCGTTGGAGATCACATGGGTAACGTGCCTGGATTCGATCCCGAATAAAAAGTGTCCGAGGAAATTGTCACCCGTCAAAGGTGTAGGCGAATCGTAATCAAGTATAACCAGGTTGTTGACGCCATCTCCCTTGAAACCATTTGATTGCAGATAATGATGGGCATTTCTAAATCTGCGATAGGTTTCGCCATAGTCGATCTGATCAAAATTATGTCCGGCAAAGAAAGCTGATCTGGCGCTGCGCAACATATCGCTGTGCATGCCGTCGGTGCCAAACATGATCCTGCTTCCAAGACCCTTTGAATTAAAAAAACCAACAGCATTGTTCAGGTTGCTTTCCATGTTCTGCACCACCCAGGCGGGAGAATTTTCAACCAGACTCCTTTCGTGTTCATCAAGATGAAGACAATGGGCCAGGATGGTCTTAGGGAATTGTAAAACCCCGGCACTGAATAACCGTTCTGCAACGCGCTGATGGTGTTTGCCAATGCAATCATCCTGATCAGATTTGTCCTCCGCCACATGAATATGAATACCTGAATTAGTCCGGATTGCAAGCTGAACAGCTTGTTTCAGCGTTTCATTGCCAACGGTAAAGGAGGCATGCAATCCAACCAGGCCTTGTCTTTTCAGGAGGTAATCTGATGTTTCGGCAATGCCCTTCCTGGCAATCTCCAACCCATCGCGGTCGGAAATTTCATAGCATAGCAAATGGCTTAACCCTACCTCGTCAAAAGCCTCTGCGATGGTTTCGAGGCTTCCTTCAATGGCAAACGGCGACGCATGGTGATCAATCACAAAGGTAACGCCGTTCTTTGCGCAGGCCATTGCCGTTACCAAGGCGCTCGACCGGATCATTTCCAGATCGAGTGCCTTGTCGAGGTTCCACCATATATACTGAAGAATCTCCAAAAAGTTCTCAGGGTTTTTTCCGGGAGCTGGCATCCCGCGTGAAAGAGCAGAATAAACATGGTGGTGGCCATTGGTAAAAGATTTGGTAATGAATTTGCCAGTACAGTCTATCGTTCTTTGAATTCCCGGTAAAGGGTCCTCCCCTCTCCCCCGGGGAGAGGGGTCGGGGGTGAGGGCATTAAACCCGCCAGAAGGGTCGGGGGTGTGGGGGTTTAAAAACCGTAAAACACCGTTAACACCCGGTTCTACCAGGATATCCGTTTGGAGAAACTTCAGCGTTTGCCAGTCGATGAAGGTGCCGTTTTGAAGGAGGATCATAACAGATTTATTTCCAACCAAAAGTAGCGAGAAGATTTGAGAATTTGTCGTAATTTGCATTGTCAACTTTGGAATCATCATTCGCGACTCACCATACAACAAACCTGATGATTAAGAATTACCTGAATCAAATTATAAAAACAACCCAAAGGGGGGATGCAAGAGAAGAAAGTTACTATGCTCACCTCTCAGATTTTCTTGTTGATTTTGCGCAGAGTATCGGTAAGACCAAAACGCAGATTACTACACTGCCAAAGAAAACCGATGCTGGCAATCCCGACTTCAGGGTGTGGGACGGCAAGCAAAATATTGTCGGATATATAGAAGCAAAGAAGCCAGGTGAAAACCTTGATGTGATAGAACGCTCAGAGCAATTGAAGCGGTATCTGAAAACTTTTCCAAACGTAATCCTCACCGATTTTTACGAGTTTCGCCTCTACCGAAAAGGGGAAATGATCGACAAAACATTTGTTGCCCGGTCTTTACTTGCTAAAAAAGGAATCCCGCCTCCTATTGAAAATGAGGGAAATTTCACAGGGCTGCTTGCCAAGTTCTTTGCATTCTCCCTTCCAAAAGTTACCACTGCCGAACTATTGGCCAAAGAACTCGCCATACGGACCCGGTTTTTGCGCGATGAGGTCATCACTGTCGAACTGGAGCAACAGCAAAAAGGGAAAGGCGAATTGTATGGATTTTATGAGACCTTTAAAAAATTCCTGATTGCCAAACTCACAGAAAAAGACTTTGCTGACCTGTTCTCACAAACCATAACCTATGGCATGTTTGCCGCCCGCACCCGCAGCGTCAATGGTTTTAACCGCAAACTGGCTTACGATTTAATTCCAAAAACGATCGGCATCCTTAGAAATGTATTCAAATTTGTTTCACAAGGCGATTTACCCATGCACATGGAGGTAATGGTTGACGACATTGCTGAAGTGCTGAATGCCGCAGATGTCAACAACATTTTACATGGGTATTATAAAGCCGGCAAGGGAGAAGATCCTATTGTGCATTTCTATGAAACTTTTTTGAGTGAATACGATCCTTCTACCCGCGAAAAACGGGGCGTATATTATACTCCCGAACCAGTGGTACGGTATATTGTTCGCAGTGTGCATGAAGTTCTGCAAACCCATTTTAACCTCGACGACGGGCTCGCCTCCAATGAGGTTACTTTGCTTGACCCTGCCGGAGGAACACTCACCTTTCCTGCTGAAGCCATTAAACTTGCAGTGGCAGAGTATGCCGGTAAGTATGGTGAAGGTGGTGTGAACAAACTTTTGAGCGAGCATATTCTGAAAGACTTTTACGCCTTCGAACTGATGATGGCTCCCTATGCCATCGGGCATATCAAGATGAGTTTTTTGCTGGAAGAACTGGGTTACACCATGAAAGATCATGAACGGTTTAAACTATATCTCACCAACACCCTCGATATCGAAGACCTCAGCCAAACGCAGATTCCCGGGCTTGAAAACTTAAGCGATGAAAGTCATGAAGCAGGAAGAATAAAAAAAGAGGAGTCGATCCTGGTGATCATGGGCAATCC
>JBAXFM010000286.1:0-6692 GCA_037139855.1 Bacteroidota bacterium | reverse complement strand
GGTAGTTAAGCGGGGTCGGATCGGTGGTGAAGCCCGGCAACGGATCAAAGGTCAGCACGCCTGTGGCTGGTTCATAGGTCCAGGTACCCTGATTCGGGACTACTACCACATTCGCCGTGATGGTCGGGTAGCCTGTCACCGGATCTATCAACTGTACCGAGGTGTTTGCTGGGGTGGCCGGTGAGCCATCAGACAGCTTGTCATTCAACAAAATGTTTATGAAAGCCGGGACTCCCGGAGTGTTGCCGTTTTTAACATCATCATTGGCTATTGGCGGCTCCTCTGTATAGAGTACGGTTACCAAAGCCGGGTCGCTCAGACCGGTGGATATTTCGGTCAGCAGATAGGTGATCGGCGTCGGATCCGTCGTAAAGCCTGTCTGTGGATCAAATGTCAGCTCACCGTTGACTGTGTTATAGGTCCAGGTACCTTCGCCAGGTACTACCAGAATGTTTTGTACACCTGGCGTGGTCAGATCAATATCAACCGTTACTTCTGACGGACCCGGTGTGGCGCCGTTATAAAGTTTATCGTTGGCTAATATGTTCAGCACTGCATTGTGTCCCGGAATATTACCCGCGCTCAGATCGTCGTTGGCGATGATGGCGCATGGCTTGTAGTGGATCGTTACCTGGTCGGTTACCTGCGGACAGGTGCCGATGGGCTGGGCTGTCAGGGTCAGAATCACATTACCGATTTCGTTCAAACCGGGTGTGTAGATCGGGGCTAACGTATTGGCCCCGGTCAGGGTTCCTGTTCCCGCGGTGATCGTCCAGGCTACCGTCGTGTAGTTGGTCGCATGGGCATCGGTTACGTGATAACCCGTGTTGGCACATACCGTGCTGTCCTGACCTGCAAAGGCTGTCACCTGTTTCCAGATTGTCAACACCATATGGTCTACCTGTACCGGACAGGCCGAAACACCTGTAACGGTCATCGTCAATATGACCTGTACATCTTCGATGTCAGAAGCAGATGGATGATAGATCGCATGCAACTGCGTTGCATCGGTGAAAGTACCTGTACCGTCGGTGGTCCAGAGAACCGATGTGTAGTCTATCGCGTTGGAGCCGCTGATGGTATATGGTGCCGCTGTTTCACAGATCACTGCATCAGGACCTGCCGTGACAAGCGTCGGAGGAGTGGATATGGTAAGCGTCATGTTGTCGACAAAATTTGAACATGTACCTAATCCGGCAGCTGTCAGGGTCAGGGTTACATCGCCTGTTTCTCCGATACCTGGTGTATAGGTTGGATTTAATGCGTGATTATTGTCAAAGCTACCGGTTCCTCCACTCCAGGTCAAACTGGCATAATGGGAAGCAGTAGCTCCGGTCAATACAAAAGTACTTCCCTGGCAAATTGTTGCGTCTGGACCTGCATCGGCTGATGCACCAGGCCAAATGGTCAGGGTCATCTCGTCGGTTACCCTGCCGCAAGTTCCATTGCCTATGGCTGTCAGGGTAATCTGAACCTGACCTGTGGCAATATCTGCCGGACTGGGGTGATAAGTTGCTGCCAGTGTCGTATTACCTGGAGTAAAAATACCTGTTCCACTGGTTGCCCAAAGTACAGATGCTGCATTGGTTACGGATCCATTCAAAGGATAAGATCCGGCAGTTGTACAAATTGTTGCGTTTGGACCTGCATCAGATGTCGGAGCACTTGTGATCGTCAGTAACATCTCATTGGAG
Organism: Bacteroidota bacterium; assembly: GCA_037139855.1. Taxonomy (GTDB): domain Bacteria; phylum Bacteroidota; class Bacteroidia; order Bacteroidales; family FEN-979; genus CAIVAT01. The sequence continues at coordinate 4,998 of JBAXFM010000286.1, read as the reverse complement.
AATGGTAAACAAGTACCAAGCCCGGTTGCGGTTAATGTGAGTGTTACTAATCCTGTTGTAATATCTGCTGCACTTGGGATATAGATTGGATTCAGTGAACCAGGAGTGATAAATGTACCTGTTCCGCTTGTTGACCAATTCAGACTTGCATAATTGGCTGCAGTGGCTCCGGTGAGAATAAAAGAGTTTCCTGCACAGATGGCTGCATCAGGGCCGGCATAGGTGACTGCTGCTTTAGAGATTGTCAGCACCATAAAATCACTTACAGGATTACAGCCAGGATTTCCATAGGCCGTCAATGTTAATTGTACTTGTCCGGTAGTAATATCCGATGTACTCGGTGTGTAGAATGCTGTAAGTGAAGCAGTATTATCAAATGTTCCGGTTCCGCTGGTTGTCCAAAGTATTGAAACCTGATGTACAGCCTGACCATTCAGATGGTATTGTCCATCTGATGTACAAATTGCGGCATCAACACCTGCAAGTGAAGTGATAGGACCGGCAGGTTGGGTGACAATCACCGAAGCGGTTGAAGTGCAATTATGTGCATCAGAAACCGTCACTGTAAATGTTCCGGCTGGAAGACCCGTAATAACAGTACCAAAAGAACCATTGCTCCAGGTAACAATAAACGGCTGTGTACCGCCTGAAACTGTAGCAGAAGCGATACCGTCACTACCTCCATAACAGTTGACATTTCTGTTTACTGAAGCTGAAATAGTGAGTACCGAAGGTTGTGTGATGATCAAACTTGTTATAGCTGTGCAACTATGTGCATCGCTAACCGTAACCGTATAGGTTCCGGCTGTCAGACCTGTAGCAGTGGCTGTCGTCTGAGCGTTGTTCCACAAATAGGTATAGTCGGTCGTGCCACCGGTGGCATTCACCGTGGCGGTACCATTGCTCAATCCATTGCAGGTTACATTCGTTGAATTTACTATCTGCGCAATCAACGTTGTGGGCTGCGTGATGGTGGCCATGGCAATGGCGGTACATCCGCCTGGACCGGTGCCGGTAACTGTCACTGTATATTGTCCAACTGAAAGTCCGGTTGCTGTGGCACTATGTTGTGCGTCATTCCACAGGTAGGTGTATGAACCGGACCCACCGGAGGCGCTTACGGTTGCTTGTCCGTCAGACAATCCGTTGCAACTCACATTGACAGTTGAGATAATCGTAGCTGTGACACCTGTCGCATCAATGAGCAATACTGTTGCTTCTTTGGTACATCCGTTGGCATCGGTCACAACAACCTGGTAATATCCCGCTGCAAGGCCGGTAGCTGTCGGTGTCGTCTGACCATTGGTCCATAAATAAGTATAGGTGCCTGTGCCTCCACCTGCTGATACGGTGGCACTGCCTGTACTCGCTCCTTCACAACCGGGGTTGGTGGAGGATATGATGGTTGCTGTTAATGGAGCGGATGGCTGGGTGATGGCGGCCGAGCTCGTTGCCGTGCAGCCATTGTGATCAATCACCGTCACTGAATAGGTTCCCACTGAGAGACCTACTGCCGTCATGTCGGTCGATCCATTGCTCCACAGATAGTTGTATGGGCTGGTGCCCCCGCCCGGTGCGACTATTGCCACACCTGTTGCGTTTCCGTAGCACAATACATTGGTCAAGGTTGACCCTGATGCCGTTACGACCGTTGGCTGGGTGATCAGAACACTGGTAATTGCTTTGCAATTGTGAGCATCGCTAACCGTAACTGTATAGGTTCCCGCTGTCAGACCCGTAGCCATCGCTGCAGTCTGAGTGTTGTTCCACAAATAGGTATAGTCGGTCGTGCCGCCGGTGGCATTCACCGTGGCGGTACCATTGCTCAATCCATTGCAGGTTACATTCGTTGAATTTACTATCTGCGCAATCAACGTTGTGGGCTGCGTGATGGTGGCCATGGCAATGGCGGTACATCCGCCTGGACCGGTGCCGGTAACTGTCACTGTATATTGTCCAACTGAAAGTCCGGTTGCTGTGGCACTATGTTGTGCGTCATTCCACAGGTAGGTGTATGAACCGGACCCACCGGAGGCGCTTACGGTTGCTTGTCCGTCAGACAATCCGTTGCAACTCACATTGACAGTTGAGATAATCGTAGCTGTGACACCTGTCGCATCAATGAGCAATACTGTTGCTTCTTTGGTACATCCGTTGGCATCGGTCACAACAACCTGGTAATATCCCGCTGCAAGGCCGGTAGCTGTCGGTGTCGTCTGACCATTGGTCCATAAATAAGTATAGGTGCCTGTGCCTCCACCTGCTGATACGGTGGCACTGCCTGTACTCGCTCCTTCACAACCGGGGTTGGTGGAGGATATGATGGTTGCTGTTAATGGAGCGGATGGCTGGGTGATGGCGGCCGAGCTCGTTGCCGTGCAGCCATTGTGATCAATCACCGTCACTGAATAGGTTCCCACTGAGAGACCTACTGCCGTCATGTCGGTCGATCCATTGCTCCACAGATAGTTGTATGGGCTGGTGCCCCCGCCCGGTGCGACTATTGCCACACCTGTTGCATTTCCGTAACACGATACATTGGTCACGGTTGACCCGTTGGCCGTTACAACCGTTGGTTGCGTAATCAGTACACTGGTAATAGCTGTGCAACTATGTGCATCGGTAACAATAACCGTATAGGTTCCTGTAGTCAGTCCCGTAGCCATCGCTGTAGTCTGAGTGTTGCTCCATAGGTAGGTGTAAACACTCGTACCGCCTGTTGCATTCACTGTGGCAGTGCCATCAGGGAGGCCGCCATTGCAGGTAACGTTCGTTGAATGTACAATCTGAGCCATTAAAAGCGCAGGCTGGTCAATGTCAAAGGCTAAAGTGTAGGTACACCCTAACAAGTCTTTGACCAGTACATTATAACTCCCTGCCGGAAGGTCGCTAAAGATTCCGTCATTGTTGAAGGAAGTACCGCCATTCAGGTAATAAGTATATGGTATTGTTCCTCCTGTGGCAGTCACTATAGCTGTTACCGTTCCACCAAAACAAAGCGGTTCAGTAAAGCTTACGGTTGCTGCAAGGGTGCTGTTTTGGTTGATGATGTTAAACCCGGCTGTGGCTGTACATCCGTTGGAAGCTGTGAAGGTGGCAGTATAGTAACCTGCTGCCAACCCCGTAAAGGTCGCAACAGACACTCCGGATTGGGTGACCCCGTTCACGGTAAATGTTCCTGTAACACTCCCTGATGAAAGTGTTACCGATCCTACTGAAGCATTGCACTGCGTGTTTACAATGTTGGTAACTGTTAGTGTCAACGCTGCAGGATCGGTGAGTGTATATCCATGCGTTGCGGTACAGCCGTGGGCATCCGTTACGATGACCGTATAGCTGCCTGCTGAAAGACCGCTTGGATCCTGCGCATTGTAACCATTGCTCCATGCATAACTGTATAGTGTAGTGCCACCTGTAACTGTAATGTCAATATTACCATTCTGGCTCCCGTTGCAAGTAGGATTGGTAATCGTGCCACCCGTAATTGCAAGCGCTGCCGATGGCGAGGTGATTACAACACTGGCTGTGGCTGTGCAACTATGCGCATCGGACACAGTTACCGTGTAGGTTCCCTGAGATAAACCAGTCGCCATTGCGGCGGTCTGAGCTGGGGAAGTACTCCATGTATAGGTATAATCCGTGGTTCCACCGGTGGGATTTACTGTTGCTGTTCCATTGGCTGAATTAAAGCAGGTCACATTGGTAGAACCAATGATTTGCGCCACCAGCTGTGTGGGCTGGACCAATTCAAGGGCCAGATAGTATGCACATCCATTGGCATCGGTTACAAGTATGTTATAATTGCCCGCACCAAGATTATTGAATGTTCCCGAAGATTGGGCTATTCCATCATTCAATTTAAAAGTATAGGGTGAAGTACCTCCTGAAGCAGTTACAGTAACTACCCCGTTTGATCCACCGTTACAAGATGGATTTGTCTGACTTGAAATTCCGGCAGCCAAAACATTTGCAGGCTGTGTTACCAAGGTGCTGCTTGTTGCTGTACAACCAGACGCATCGGTTACTGTTACAGTGTAGGTTCCTGCGGTCAGTCCGTTAATGGTACCATTGGTCATCCCATTGCTCCATAAAAATGTATAGGGGGGTGTTCCTCCTCCTGATGTAACTTTTGCCACACCGGTTGCTTGTCCGTGGCAAAAAACGTTTGTCAGGGTTGAAGCAGTGGCAGTTGCAGTGGAAAGATGCAATACCATATCATCATACACTGAACAAGCGTTGCTTCCGGTATGAAATGCTGTAAGTGTCAGGTTAACGCTTCCGGAAATTTTGTCAGCAGCGCTCGGGTAGTAAGCCGCATTTAAAGTATTTGGGGTAGCTGGTGCAAAAGTACCTGTTCCGCTTGTTGACCATAAAACACTTGTTTGATTGGTGGCTGCTCCAGAAAGCGTATAACTTGCTGCGCTGCTGCATACCGTAGCATCTGCTCCGGCATTCACCGTGACAATTTTCAACGTCATTTCATCCCGGCCCGCAGCACAGGGAATCCCGCAACAACTGGCACACTGGATATAGAGTACCACTGATCCATTCGCTATATCTGTTGGTCCGGGTGTATAAACCGGGCTTAAAAACGACGGGTCATTAAAAAAGCCATCCCCATTGGTACCCCAGCCCAGGGTTCCGCAATCAGGGGAAGCTGTTCCGGTCAGAGTGTATGTACCTCCCCGACAAATGGTCGCATCTGCCCCGGCGGTAACAACACAAGGAGTATATAATGAGACTTCTACCAAATCCTGCACACTTCCACAGGCTCCGTTTGTAATTGTCCAAGCGAAAGTATAGGTACCCGGTGTAACAAGTGTAACAGTAGTGGTAGCATTATTGGGTGTTGCGATGGTGGCATCAACGCCGCCAACTGGCTTCGCTACCTGCGACCATACTCCGGTTCCGTTTACAGGGGTATTGCCGGTAAGCGTTGTGGATGGCGATGTTGTGCAAAGTTTTTGATCTACTCCGGCAAAAGGAGCAGACGGAGGG
>JBAXFM010000285.1:0-6693 GCA_037139855.1 Bacteroidota bacterium | reverse complement strand
ATCCGGCAGAATTTCGACCGGTTTTTGATAGCAAACACCTCCCCCTCGAAAAGAATCCGGAAAAAGGCGGCCAACATAGTTACATTGCCTCTGACAAGGAGTTTTAGGTTTTTCAGAGGGGGGGAGATGGGCAACTATGGGTGGATGGGGAAAAAACCGACTCTAGTTGTTGCAGGAAACTCCATTGGTTTAGCAAGGAAGTTGAAAGGATGCTTCAGGTTTTAACGGCCATTCCAATGGAGTGCTGACTTCCCCCGGCGCCGGTGATCCCAGTGTAAACAGCACATAAAGAGCTCCATTGGGTACCGTTGAAAAAATTCAGCCGGTTCGTGCCGATATTATTGATAAGTAACCCTGTTGCAGGAGCTGTGATCGAGTGCGGAATTGTTCTGGTGATCAGAATGCCCCTGGTGGGATTATCTGCATCGAACATGGCAGAGTTGTGTGGCAGGTTGCCATCGTTGTTGATACCCACCTGCGCGAAAATAATGGTACCGGCAAACAGCAGGAAAGTTAAAAGAAGTATACGTTTTTTCATCGACATGGTTTTTGCTTGGGCAAAATAATCGTTTTTCGAACCAGGCGAAAAACGATAAATGTCAATTTTCGGATAACTGGTAACCAGGATGGGCAAACGGCAATATTTGATTCCAATCATGCAAAGCTCTAAATGTTGGAACTGCATCCATTCTATTTTCCTACTTTTAAAAAGAGAAACCCCTTTATGCTTTTACAACAAATCCTGTTATCATCCCAGAAATCACTCACAAAAGCGTTCCTAAAAATCAAACCAACCAGGACTACAATCTGACTGTTCAAGAAAAGTATTGTTTTTTATCGGTTTGAAGGACCGGGAAGGTGCCAGGGAGTTTGAACTTAAATAACCTGACATGTTAATAATTCAATTATTTTCCTGACCAAATCAGTTAATATTCCTCTTCACGATCATGTGTCAGTCTTATCAGAAGAACATCATGAGGGCCCAGGGTTCCTGTAATATTCGCACTGGATGTTCCTTTGAATTCGTGTTTCCAAAGGTCCCTGACTAAAAAGGAATCATCTATTGTATATTGATTGCTGATGGTTGTCTTAAGGTCTTGGTCAATGGATATTGTTCTGAGACCCCTGTTTATGAAGCAGAAAGCAAATTCTCCCTTGTCGAGGGGTTTGAACCATATCTCCAAATCCCCGGATTTCAGACTGCGAACCGCTGAAATCCCGAGTCTGTCCTGGTCTATGGCAATGACCTCCCGGTTGGTCAGAATTGACAGGGTTTCCTCTGACATGTTACGGATATCATTCCCGGCAATCAAGGGAGAGGAAAACATGGCCCACATGCTGAAATGTAATCTTTCTTCCTGGGACGTAAGTTTCCCGTTACCGACCTGAAGCATGTCTGCATCGTTCCAGTGTCCGGGACCGGCGTAACTGCCCAGGTCTGCCATTCGGTCGATGATCTGCAGAACACCCATTCCGCCCCATATGTTTCTGCAATCAAAGCAGTTTATGATGTCCGGAGTTGTTCGCCATAGATGACCCACGTTCTTCCCCCACTCCCATGGCTTGTTCTTTCCCCATTCACAGATGCTGTAAACCACCGGTCTTCCGGCTTTAGCCAAGGCGTTGTGCATGAGCTGGTAAGACGATACTGCATCCTGTGTTCCATGAGCGCACCAGTCATATTTGAGATAATCCACCCCCCAATCAGCATAGGTCATGGCATCCTGATATTCATACCCCAGGCTCCCGGGTCTTCCGCGACAGGTTGCCGACCCGGCATCTGAATAGATACCGAATTTTAGTCCGAGGGAGTGAAGATATTCGCCGAGTTTTTTCATACCGCCTGGAAAGCGCTTTGGATCAGCCAGTATGTTCCCATTTGTATCTCTCCCTGTCTGCCAGCAATCATCAACAACCAGATAGGTATATCCTGACTCCTTCATTCCATTGGTGACAATAACATTCGCAACTTCCCTGATTACCGATTCATTAATCCCGCATTTAAAGGAATTCCAGCCATTCCAACCCATAGGCGGTGAGAGTGCGAGGCTATCGAATTTCTGACCGTATAGTGCAGAAATACACAAAAAAGAAAAGAGGACTCCGGTTATTCGTATTTTTCCACTCATTAAAACGACCCTTGATTGGTGTCAGAATCTGTATTGTTCCCGGAAAATTCCGCCTGGCATCATTTTACTTGCAACAGTGAAGGATGATATCTTAGGTTGCAGGGACTCTATACTTCCTCGTCATCATCAGACTGCTTTGAAACAAAAGGTTGATGCCTGCGAATGATTTCCGCATACCGAAGGTAAACATCATCGACAATGCTTTCCCACGGGTGATAGATCGTTTGCCTTGCCCCCTCACCTGCTTTTTTGATGGCATCAGGGTTTTCGATCAGTTCACCGATCTTGTTTACCAACGATGTCACCTCATTTTCAACCAGGAAGCCATTCAACCCGTCAAGGAACCCTTCGGCAGAAGAACTGCCGCGTACCACCACCGAAGGAATATCAAACGCTGCTGCTTCCTGCAGGACAAGCGGAGAATTGTCATAAACTGATGGAAAAACCAGCAGGTCGGATGCCGCATAAATGTTTTGAAGTTCCAATCTGTCAGTGATCACGCCAAGAAACACGACATGGTCCTGGATGTCATTCTGCCTGACGATTTTCATCATTTCATTCGCGGCATATCCTTCGCCCACAAAAACCATTTTAAACTCTTTTCCGGCTGCCCTGAGTTTAATCATGGATTCAATTATAAGCCTTACGTTTTTTTCCCAGCGGTGCTGTCCCACAAACAACATGATAAATTCGTCGTTCCCGGCATCGATTCTTTCAAGACCCTTTTTTCTGTATTTCATCCGTTTTCCCCGTTCAGGAACGAGCATGTCGGATCCGTTTGGCATCACTTCGAAGTCCCCGGTATACCCGTATTCCCTGAGTGTTAACCCGGTTGCATTGTTCGGCACCCACACCTGGTCGGCTGCATTGTAGAAGTCAAGGGTGAGTTTCACCAGGAAATCAGCAAACAGATCATTATTAATCACTTTTTTGAAATCATCCCGGTATTTCGTATGGAATGTTGCCACCAATGGGACATCCAGTTTCGAAGCGAGTTTAAGCGCAACCTGTCCGCTGATGAAGGGACAATGTGCATGAAGGATGTCAAATTTTATCTTTTTGAGCTTCTTTTTGAATTTTACATCGATTAAGGGAAGTCCAACCCTGTATGGATTCATTCCAGGAAGCATTACCGATTGGAACCTGTGAACCTTGTATGGAACAGTGTCTTCATACCCCTTCACTTTTGGAGCGATCAACATGCTTTTTCCATACTTTTCATTCAGCCAGTATGCGTAATTATGGGCCGTTATCCCAACTCCATCCATGATCGGAAAATAGGAGTCATTGAATTGACCAGATCTGATTCTCATGAGCGGTTTTTATGCAAATATCGTATTCTAAAACGCATCTGTTTTATATTTAATGATTTGTTAATGAATATTTAATATTCAAAAAAAGCCTGCCCGGTTTTTTCCCGATGGAGGCCATTTGAAATTGTTCATCGAACTGCTTAAGCAAAACCTGATCGGACTGCTCGACAAGCTGGATGAATACAAATCAGAAGAGCACAACCTGACTGAATTTTTTGTACCTTTGACCTTATGACCAGGGCACTTTCGATCTTCCTTGCAATTTACATTTTGGTTGGAACCGCGATCCTTCCGAAAGGTGACTTTGGTTTTACCGCCCAACTTTCAAAGTTGTACGATGCATTCGTTCAATTGAACGGAACAGCCTCTTTTGATGAATTTCTGACTGAAGAACTCCTCGATCCATATGCTCCACCTGAAGAAACAGACGAACCTGGCGATGAGCCATTCGAAAAAGAATGCCATACAGTACCAATTGATTTGATTACCGTCAGTTCCAGCAGTTTTTATTGTACAGAAGTCGCTGTTATTGAAATTCAACCTGAACCAACCCAGGGAATCTCTTACATTCCCTGGACTGAGAAATACTCAAGCACTGATCCTGATTCCGTGTTTCATCCTCCCAGACCATTAATGGGTTCATAAAAGTTAGTGTATGTAATTTTATTCATTAAAATCATTCAAATCATGAAAAAAATAATTGTATTGCTGTCAGCATGCCTGCTGATCAGTTTATTTGGCTACAACCAAAAGATTACTGCGGATAAGGTTCCTGCACCGGTAAAGCAAGCCTTTGCAAAAATGTTCCCAGCCGCTGCCGATGTGAAATATGAGATGGAGAAGAAAGACTATGAAGTCACCTTTAATGACAAAGGAGTTGAGATGTCTGCCAATTTCGATGCGACAGGCAAATGGCTGGAAACGGAAACGGAGATAAAAGAGAGCGACCTGCCAAAAGAGGTCTCGGCTTCTGTTGCTAAAAATTTTGCCGGCTTCAAAATTTCAGAGGTTGCCAAAACAGAGGCTCCCGGCAAGGGGTTAATCTATGAAATGGATTTAAAGAAAGATAAGGAGGGCTACGAAGTCCAGTTTTCTCCTAAGGGTGATATCATGAAAAAAACACCCCTGAAAAAAGAGAAGGACGAAAAAGATGAAGATGAAAAGCATTAATCTTTAACTTCCAGACTGAAAAAGCCTATCCATAACGGGTAGGCTTTTTCATATTGCCCCTTTTAAACAACCTTTTAATCTTTGTCAGGATATTGAATTTCCGGACAAGTTCATTGCCGACCAGGGCAGCGCCGACCCAGAAGATATTGGTTGCGACAAGGATAACGGGGTAGACAACAGCATATTGGGTTAAGGTTAGTTTGAAGAAAGGCAATACAAAGATTACTCCCCAGAGGATCCAGGAAAATATGATCAAAGAAACACCAAGGATTCGTGAAAATTTTGGATTCATAAAACAAGGCCATTAAAAATAGCCCGCAGGTTATGAATTTTGTCTGAAAATCCTTTCAAAACCGGTATATGGCCTCATTTCCATTACCTCAAACCGGGTCAGCCCATTTTTCACCAGGGGCAATTCGTGCAGCATCTCTTCACAGGCAGCAACTGAGGAATATTCCAGAACAAGGATGGCCTCATGGTTTTCAGTGAAATAAAACTCCCTGACAATCTCTTCATGATATAGCTCATACAAGGTAACTGCTTCTTCCGATAATGCAAATTTCTCTTTATGCGGGTCAATTTGACGGACATTCTTTTCAATAGCCAGAATCTTCATCTTTAAGTTATTTATTAAGTTGTTTCCAAAAATCGTTCATGTTAATTCGGATCTCACGTAATTGAGGGTTTTGGCAATATCCATAGAATATCAGGCCGGATCAACGTACCAATGCTTTAGGATTCTTCAGTTAAAACCGGGGCAAGATACTGATTGTTAAAAGTTCAAATATTAAGAAATTATTAATTCTGACCACTTTGCATTAGATTTCCTCATCGTTAATATTTAATTAATCTAAAATTGATGATTCTGTAACATCCGGAGGGATTAATGATATGATCTTTGCCACATGTTATTTTCCCTGTTTACAAAGAACAGCATTGTTACAATAACCTAATTCAAAGCGGATGAAAAAAATGTCAAACAGAACTATTGGAATACTGCTTTTTAATCTGCTGTTGACATTTGCCGGTCAGTCAGTTAACGGGAGTCAAGTTAAATATTTTGATACTTTACAAATGGACACACTACCAAAAAATACAACTCAGTTAAAAATTCTTTCCTGGAACATTGGCATGCTGCCTGTTCTCGATCTTTTTAAAGAAAAGGACGATCGGGCAGAGGCTATTGCAAACGCTCTTATTTCGTGTGATTATGACATTATTGTTTTCCAGGAAGCCTTTACGGCTCATTCGCGTGCTGTTCTCAACCATGCTTTGCACGATCAATATCCATTTGCCTACGGACCGGTGAACGGAACATTTTTTTCACTGAAGTTCAGCAGTGGGATCTGGATATTAAGCAAAGTTGCATTAGAGAAAAAGAAGGAAATTGAATTCACTGCATCTGCCGGCTTTGATTCCTTTGCCAGGAAAGGGGCCGTTTTGTTTGAAGGACAGTTTCAAAACAGTTCTTTTCAATTGATTGCAACGCATTTGCAGGACGATGATTACCCGCAGGCCATCAGGAACCAGCAATTGGAAGAAATTTTCGAAAAACTGATCTTTCCATTTTCAGACATGAAAACGCCTCAGATTATTTGTGGTGATTTTAATATTGATGAAAAAAGAGTTGAGAACTATGAAGGGATGTTGACCATACTGAATTCAGAAAATGGGGCCATTTCCGGGAAAACGAAGATCACTTTTGATGATGAATCAAATGATGCTTTTAAACCGGCACATGCCAATCCCCGGATGATTGATTACATTCTTACCCGGAATTCAAATGTAATCCAATGGATCAGCCGAAGGGTAGCTGTCTTGAAATTCAGGTGGGGAAAAGGCGCCGAATACCTTTCAGATCACAATGGAATTGAAGCAGCGATCGTGTTTAGGAAAGGTGATTACCTCAGCAAAGTGTACTAAATAATGATGGCGAAGTATAACCCCTAAAATTCAGATAAAATGAAAAACATAAGGCAATTAGCGACAAATGACTCAATCGACGTCAGGATAGAATTGTCGAACTATCAAAATCTGGTACCGGATTCGAAACTTTCCTCTGGTTCGTTGACAAACAAATA
>JBAXFM010000284.1:0-6696 GCA_037139855.1 Bacteroidota bacterium | reverse complement strand
GCCCGTACTGCGGTCAGCAGGCTCCTTCTATTGTCACCGTGGTAACTGGTGAAGAGGATCCTGTGGCGATGTTGCAAAAAGCATCCTTCAAACTCTGGCCCAACCCAACGACCGGTAAATTCATCCTTGAACAAGCCGGCGGTTCCCCCGGAGGCAACGTTGCGGTTGCCGTTTATGGAATGCATGGGGAGAAGGTGATGAGCAGGGAGTTGTCTGGACAAAAGAGGCATGAACTCTCCATCGAAGAATTCCCGGCAGGACTCTATTTTGTAAAGGTGGTGGCCGGGGAGTATAACGGTACCATCAAGCTGATAAAAACAAATTAACCCTTGTAAAAACAAAAAATCCCGCAGATTGCGGGATTTTTTGTTTTCAGGATATCAAGCCATGTTTTTTTAGAATATTCTTAACCTCACCCTCGCTTGTCTGTGCCATGGCAGATAAAAATTCAATTGTGCCTCCAGCTTGGTAACCATTCACAATCATGAGTTCAATGCCTTCGGATTTTCCTTCAATAAAGGAGTCGGAGAGGAGAGACCGTTCGATGCTGATACTATCCCAATATATGTCATAAGCCAATAATTCCGACTGGCTGTAAGCGCTTTCCTGCAAAAGCTCAATCGCTTCGCGTATCTGCAGGTCCTCAAGAAGTTCCGGCGAAATGGTTTCAGTGGAGTTTTTTATTTCCGATAAATACCTTAACCATAGCACTTGCAATCGCTTCTCGTTAAAAGCAGATGCTTTAAACTTTGGTATTTCCACAAAAACAAATTCCAGGCCTTCCAGAACTTTATTGCTATTTGCCAGGTGAACGATTTTATAATGATGGTAAAACTCATCCATGTCATGTTCAAACACCTGATTCACCAGACTTAATGCATATACAGGCTGCAATTGCTTGTACTCTATTCCTTTGTCGAGTTGGCGGACGTAAGCCTTGCTCGCATTGAACAAAACCCTTGTTTTGAAACTATCTGTCCAGAGCATCTGCATTTCAACGATAAACTGACGGCCTTGTTCATCGACGCATCGAACATCAACGATAGAATATTTGTGCAACGGGATTTCCGGCACCAATTCAGCCGACAGATATTCCAAATCTTTAATCGGAACAGATAATGGCAGCAGCGCGTTCAAAAAACTTTTGAGCAACAAGGGGTGCTGTCCGAATACCTTCCTGAATGTCAGGTCATTTTTGGGATCGAGATAGCGCATGGGGGTGATTTTTTTACAAACTTACACAAATTTAAGGAAACTGGCTATGGTTTGAACAAACCGTTGCGGTTCCTCCGGTGGAATCGCAACGGTTGCCATATCATGGTGACATCATCTCGTTTACTGAACTATTTGAGGAAAACAAGAAGTTTGTTATTGCAAGGCATCTCTAAAAAGCCAGAATTCACCTAATTTTCAAATCTTCAAACTTTCAAATCTTCAAATTAACTTTCCCAAAAAACCATCAGCCAGGTTTTTTTCCATGGTTTCTATCCTTTCAAAATTTCCCCACCGGAAGTTTCTCCTTCTGCCATTCGGATCCCAGGAATAAACATTGAGAAACATCTTTCCGAAACTCAGGTGGCGTGAATCGTAATATTTGGCATAGGCTACCTGTTCGCCGGTTTTGATGTCGTTGCCAATGAATGAAAATTTCATGTGGAGCAGGGTTCCATTGACCAGGGCATCCAGAATGGCCTTACGCAGCGGCCGGCTGCCGGGATCGTCGAGGTTGAGGTCATATTAAAGAATCTTTTCAAGGTCGGGAAGCTCTTCCTCAATGCGAAAAGCCCTGATACCAAATTGACCGTTTATAAAATAAAATCCAGGTAATTTTCCTTATTGATATTCTGAAAATTGGTACCGTATTCTTCACTCCAACTTACTGGAATTCTTGTTTTCGATTTGCCCGATTTGATTTCGTAGGCGTAATATTCAGTCATTCGTTCTTCAACATAATCAATTTCAGTGCCGGAATATGTTCGCCAAAAATAGCAATTGACATTTTGCTTATTGAAAAGCAAATATTTACGTCGTTCAGCAATAATGAAGTTTTCCCATAAAGCGCCGGTATCATTTCGCTCGCTGAGAATTTTCATGTTATCTATCAAGACATTGCGAATACCCGTATCATAAAAATAGTATTTCTGCGATTTACTGATCTCTTTGCGCGGATTATGGCTAAAGGCAGGAAGTTTGAATATTACAAACGATTGTTCGAGCAGAAAAAGATACCGCTCCACGGTGTCGCGATTTAATCCCAATTTAGTGCCCAGTTCATGAATAGAAACCTGCGACCCGGTCTGATAGGCAAGCAATCTCAACAACTCCCTGATCTTCAAAGGATATTTGATCATCTCCAGTTCCAGAATATCTTTAAAAATAAATGAAGAAGACAGATCGTTAAGGTATTCTTCTTTACCAGCAGGGCTCACGGTATTAATAACTTCCGGATAGGAACCGAAAATTAACCGCTCCTCCAGCTGATCATTCAGTTCAAAAAGATTATACGTTCCTCTCAATTCCTGCATGGAAACAGGTAGCAGGGTATATACCTTTTTCCGTCCTGCAAGCGATTCCGAAACCCGGCCCGAAAGCAGGAAGGAAGAGGAACCTGTTACAAGGATTTTTAATTCCGGTAATTCATCATGCAGAATCTTTAAGTTGATTCCTATTTCCGGAATGCGCTGACCCTCATCTATAAACAATAATTCATAACCGGCCACCAGCGACCGGAGCCTGTTAAAATCACGGCTTGATAAAACTTCGATGTATTTTGATTGATCCGCATTAACCATCAGCGTTTTAAGTCCAAGCTCCTGTATAACCTGCTTTGACAACGTTGTTTTTCCCGCCTGTCTGGGACCGTAAAGCAAGACTACTTTTCTCAGATTTTTTAAATCATTGACCAGATGGGCTTTAATCAATCGATCGATTTCCATGGTTGAAGTAATAATTTGCACAAAAATAAAACATTTATGGTTGACCACAAATATTAAGGTTATTTTTTGTGGTCAACCATAAAATATGAACGTTAGGGATATGCCACGCCACGCCGCATAAAAACTCAAACATAAGCTTTGTTCGCACTGAATAAAAACCCTTGTTTTAACACTATCGCTCCAAGGTATCTGCATTTCAATGATAAACTGAAGGCCTTGTTCGTCAAAGCAACACACATCAACAAACCTTAAAGTTAGGAAAGTTGCAGAAACCATCACTGCCATCGGTTGTACCAATACGCATAGTTTTGTGGTGACCCTGAAGCCCTACCCGGCCGCTATTGCCGGAGCTGACAGAAATCTTTGTCTTGGCTCTTCCACAACCCTGGGCGCTGCGGCAGTTCCGGGCAGTACTTACTTCTGGACTTCCGTACCCTCGACCATGATTTCAACCATCGCCAATCCAACGGTGACCCCGCTGGTGACCACTACCTA
Source organism: Bacteroidota bacterium (assembly GCA_037139855.1). Taxonomy (GTDB): domain Bacteria; phylum Bacteroidota; class Bacteroidia; order Bacteroidales; family FEN-979; genus CAIVAT01. The sequence goes on along the minus strand of JBAXFM010000284.1, from coordinate 3,265 downwards.
TACCGTTGTGGAAACCAACACGGCCACCCAATGCACCAACAGTCACAGTGTTACCGTGACGGTGTACCCGGGGCTACCAATTCAACCTACACATTCTATCCCTACACCCCAATCACGGCGGTTACCTGTGTACTCTCCGTTCCAACGGTTCCCTGTACCACAGGCAGTCCGGCTACCTCCAATGTGGTGAACATCATTGTTCCCGAGGTTTGTCCCACAACCTTCGTGACAGGTGTGGTTGGATCGGGAGAAATCACTTGTTACGATGCTACCCAAACCATCACGGTGGCCGGGGGCGGAACTACATTCACGGTGAACGAGGGAGGCCAGGAAGATCCTGAGGCGCTGTTGCAAAAAGCATCCTTCAAACTCTGGCCAAACCCGACGACCGGCAAATTCACCCTGGAACAAACTGGCGGTTCACCCGCAAGCAACGTAGCGGTTGCCATCTATGGAATGCATGGGGAGAAGGTGATGATCAGGGAGTTGACCGGACAAAAGAGGCATGAACTCTCCATCGAAGAATTCCCGGCAGGACTCTATTTTGTAAAGGTGGTGGCCGGGGAGTATACCGGAACGATCAAACTGATAAAAACAAATTAAGCTTTGTAAAACAAAAAATCCCGCAGATTGCAGGATTTTTTATTTCAGGATATCAAGCCATGTTTTCTTAGAATATTCTGAACCTCGTTATTATTAATCTGTGCCATGGCAGATAAAAACTCAATTGTGCCTCCGGCATTGTAACCATTCACAACCATAAGTTCGATACCTTCAGCTTTCCCTCAACTTTCCCTTCGATCTTCCCTTCGATCTTCCCTTCGATTCTCCCTTCGATTCTCCCTTCGATCTTCCCCTCAATCCTCCCTTCGATCTTCCCTTCTTCCTTTCCGATTTGTAACCCATCAATAAAAGAATCGGCAAGCATGGAGCGTTCGATGCTGATGCTGTCCCAATATTTGTCATATGCCAATAATTCCGACTGGCTGTATGCGCTTTCCTTTAACAGTTCAATAGCTTCGCGTATCTGTTGGTCCTCAAAAAGTTCCGGCGAAATGGTTTCCGTAGAGTTTTTTATTTCCGACAAATACCTTAACCATAATACTTGTAATCGTTTCTCGTTAAAATCAGATGCCTTAAACTTCGGGATTTCCACAAATACAAATTCCAGTCCTTCCAGCACCTTGTTGCTATTTGCCAGATGAACGATTTTATAGTGATGATAAAACTCTTCCATGTCATGTTCAAACACCTGATTCACCAAACTTAACGCATAAACAGGCTGTAATTGCTTGTATTCGATTCCTTTGTCGAGTTGGCGGACGTAAGCTTTGCTCGCATTGAACAAAACCCTTGTTTTGAAACTATCTGTCCAAAGCATCTGCATTTCAACGATAAACTGACGGCCTTGTTCATCGACGCATCGAACATCAACAATAGAATATTTGTGCAATGGGATTTCCGGTACCAATTCAGCCGGCAGGTATTCCAAATCTTTAATCGGAACCGATAATGGCAGCAGCGCGTTCAAAAAACTCTTGAGTAACAATTTGAATCTCGTTTTCCTGTTTCATTTATTGGTTTCCTTTCCATTTTTCACTTCCCACCTTATCTCTGCCGCATAATCCTTGGGGGTAAGCCCGGTAACCAATTTGAATGCCCGGTAAAAGGAAACAGGTGAGTGAAACCCTGCAGATGAATATAATTCCGACAGATTTAATTCTTTCTTTCCCCGGATTTTTTGTTCAATGATCTTTTTGGCCTCATCCACCCGGTAACGGTTCAGAAAACTCCGGAAATTGTTGTCGCTGTTGCCGCTGATCGCCTGGTAAAGATACTTTTGATTGGTTCCAAGCACCCTGATAACCGTTTTCAGGTTCAATTCAGGATCCAGATACAATTTCTGTTTGTCGAACACCTCCCGTAACTCGGTAAAGAGAAGTGCCTGGGCAGCATACACCATTTTATCATTTACCACATCTTCTGTAACGGTAATATTTTCAATTTCGTCATCCTCCTCTTCCGGCTTGATGCGCTTCCATTCCATCCAGTTGCGGATTTCCAGGGTTTGCTGATCGAGATCTTTCTCCTTTCTGAAGAGCTCTTTCCGAAACCTTCTTTGGTTCAGAATGTAAATAAATTGTCCGAGAACCAATAACAGGATGATCACAATTACCAGGACCAGCACCCTCATATTCATTTGCTTCCGGGTAATTTCAAACTGTTGGCTGATAATGGTCAGATCCTTTTCCCTCACCTGAAGATTCACCACCAGTTCATTCAATTGCTGTTGCTGCCTTTCGCCGACCAGTTTTTCTTTTTCCTTTATGAACGACTCCAGACTGGCATACGCCTCCGAAAAATTCCCCATCCCCTTGTATGCCAAACACATCGTACTGTCAAGTTTCATTTGAAGAACCGGATATGGCTGTTCTTTCAGCAAAGTAAGCGCTTTCTGTCCATAGCCGATCGCTTCACCGTAATTCCGGTCCCCCAGGGCCCCGCTGGCCAGATTACTGTATCCCATGGCTAAAAATTGTTTGGCACCAATTTTCTCTGCAATGTCATTTGCCAGTAACAGATATTTTTTCCGTTCTTTCTCATTTTTCATGTTGAGGTAACAATCGGCCATGGTTCCATAGACATAAATAAGCTGATCGAATTGTTGTCTTTTTTTAAGCAGCTCTGCTGCCTGCTGTAAATAAACCAAACAACTGTCTGTTTGTTTCAGATTCAGAAAGGTCAAACCAAGATTATATTTACAGGTAGAAAAATTGGCCGTGTCATTTAACCTCAGGGTCAGGTCAGACGCATCCCGGTAATAGTGAAGCGCTTCTTCATAACGTTTGTTCTGCGACAGGATGGTTGCCATGGAAATAATGGCGTTTCTCTGTAGTTTTTCATCATGGTTTCGTTCACCAAACAGCAACATACGCCGGGTGAAAAACAAAGCGCTGTCAAGCTTTCCTCCATTGTTGTATGAATAAGCCGCGACTTTCCATGCGTCCACTACCAATGTCGAATCATTGGATTTTGCAGCAAGCCGGAGGGAGGATCTGGCGAACATCAGGGCAGAATCAATGTTGCGAAGTCTCAGTTGTGCATAACTAAAACGGTTGGTGTAATATAGCCGGTGGTCAATATCCAGTTCGGAAGCGCGCTTTAACTTTTTGGCTATGAGGTTAGCTGCTTCCTGATACTGAAACCGGCTAATCCGTTGTTCGACCCCGGTGTCTGAAATGGATTTCTGAGCCTGAGCGGTCAG
>JBAXFM010000283.1:0-6736 GCA_037139855.1 Bacteroidota bacterium | reverse complement strand
TTTGTTGGCAAAGATCAAAAAAAAAGGGGTACCCCTGACGAGGCCCCCTTTTTAATTTGTAAGGTTATGATCAATCAACGACGATAACCAGATATTTTGAATTTGACCAGAAAGCTTTGTAATCAAGGATTTGCAAGGCCTGGATCACTTTTTTATCACCGGTGAATTTATAGGCGCTGGTTGGATGGCTCGAAATAATTTTTGCCTTTTTGCTGAGGATTGAAATTTCGGTCACTTTACGTACATCGATTTTTGTAAAGAGTTCCTTGTTGAAATCAGAGAGGACTTCCCCACTCTTGATGACCCCGTTTTTCTTTAATTCTTTGTTTGTGCCGATCACATAATACGCTGTATTCAGAGCTTCATCCTGTGAAGCAATCGTTTGTGACTGGTTGTTGATCTGCGATCCCTGATCTTTTACGGTGCGTGACAAAGTGTCGATTTTCAGGTTGGCCATTTCGAATGAAGCGTTGAGTTTTGAAAGTTTATTTCTCAAATCCTCAATCTGGGTAGCTTTATCTGCCAGATCCTTGTTTAACCGTTCAACCATTTTATTGAGTTCATCAACCTTCATATTCGAATTTTTCAACTTTTTCGAAAGCGCATTGATGGTCTCTTTGTTTTTTTGCATCAAACCATAAATGGTCTGGATGTCATTTTTGATCTGATCCTTGGCTGAAAGTTTCATTTCGCCGCCACGGTCAGTCGTAAGGTTGATGATGTTTTCTTTCTGCTTGATCGTATCCAGTGTTCCCTGGATGTCGTTGATGGAGCGGATGAATTCATTGATCGCTTCATCTTTCTGCATAGTTTGGTTCATCAGACTGTCAGTCTTGGACTGCAATTCCAGGGCTTTTTTCTCAGCTGCACGACCGCAGGCAAAAAACACCGGGATCAATAAAAGCAAAAAATACTTTTTCATTTTGATTTGGTTTTTAATTTGGCGCAAAATTACGAATAAAATCATAAATATCTAATATTCTGATTTTGCGTGCAAAGTTGATACACAATATTGATCAAACTATTATATAATTTTGGTTAAATGTTGCATAATTCACACTTGCAGCCAATTGGTTTCTTCGTGGCAATTTAGATTAACTTTGCTGAAAACTACTTTACATGGCTAATGCAATAAAAATTATTCTAAAACCCGGGAAAGAATCTGCAGTTTCCCGCTTCCATCCCTGGATTTTTTCCGGCGCCATCGACAACACCGAAGGAGCGCCGCGTGAAGGCGATGTTGTTGAAGTACTGAGCTCCCGGAAGGATTTTCTGGCCCTGGGGCACTATCTGCCCGGTTCTATTGCGGTTAAAATATTTTCTTTTGAACGTGCAATAGTCAATGATGATTTCTGGAAATCAAAACTAAAATCAGCTTTTCAATTCAGAGTCAGACTTGGCCTTACATCAGGATCCATCGCCAATGCCTATCGGCTGGTTTTTTCTGAGGGCGATCTGTTGCCCGGACTTATCATCGACTACTACAACGGGGTTGCGGTGATCCAGGCGCATTCTGTGGGAATGCACAGCCTATTGCCGGTTTTTACGGAAGCTTTGCAGGAGTTATATGGCGAAAAACTCACGGCGGTTTACGACAAGAGTTCAGAAACCATGGAAAAGTCAAAACTCATCACCCGCAACTCCAAACTTTTCCTGAAAACCGAAAATCCAGATCATCAGTCAACAGTTAATTCCCCCGACCCCTTGTCCCCCCGGCCACTTGCCCACTCCTCCACCACCTCCCCCGATCACTTCCTCCTCGGCACCTCCGGCCCCGTCGAAATTCTCGAAACCGGGCATAAGTTCTTAGTCGATTTCCAACGCGGTCAAAAGACAGGCTTTTTCCTTGATCAGCGGGGTAACCGGATGTTTGCACAGTTTTATGCCAAGGGAAAAACCGTATTGAATGCTTTTTGCTATTCAGGCGCTTTTTCAGTGTATGCGCTGAAAGGTGGCGCAAAAAGGGTGCACTCCATTGACAGTTCGCGACAGGCCATTGAATGGACCGAACAGAATATCAAACTGAATGGTTGCGATGAATCCAAACATCAGGCTGAGGTTGCCGATGTTAAACGTTTTCTGGTTGATACCCGGGAGAAATATGACATGATCATCCTCGATCCTCCTGCTTTCGCCAAAACCCATCATGTCACCAACAATGCCCTTCATGCCTATGTGCATATCAATGCGGAAGCCATGAAACGATTGAATCCGGGAGGAATCCTATTCACATTTTCCTGCTCCCAACCGATTTCACGGGAGATGTTTCGTTCGGCCATACAATCGGCAGCCATTGAAACCGGACGCCAGGTGCGAATTTTACATCAACTCTCGCAAGGACCCGATCATCCGGTCGACATTTGTCATCCGGAAGGAGAATATCTTAAAGGGTTGATAGTGGCTGTTGAATAAAAAAATTACGAATTACGAATTACGAATTACGATTTTTGTACCAGCAATTTTTTTACCAAATTAGAAGTATCGGTTTTGATTTTGACCAGGTAGGTGCCGGGAGGCAAGGAGGGAAGGGTAATATTGATGGTTTGCAGGTGGTGATAGTAGGCGGAGAATATTTTTTTTCCAAAGATGGAATAAATCTGCACAGAAACTGAATTTTCTACTTTTGGAAGTTGAATCTGAAACCGATCGTTGCATGGGTTCGGAAAAATGTCGATCGCAGATGTCTGTGGTTTTATACCTTGCTCAATTCCTGTAAGGATACCCCCTTTTGTCGTTTTCAGAATTGTGCCGCTGTTTCCAACAACAAACCCGGTGTCGGCCTGGGTGAAATACATGGCAGAAAGTGCGTTACCGGTTATCTTCGGGTACACATCGGCCCAGGTTGCGCCGCCATCCGTGGTTTTGAGCATTACCTTGTCGTAGTTGGAAAAGGCATAGCCTGTAAGCGGATCAGGGAAGAAGAGAGAATTGATGATGTCGTCCAGCCAATAAATTAAATTCCAGGTGGAACCGGCATCGGTGGTTTTAAAAATCTCATTCGCTCCGGCCACATAGCCTGTTTCAGGACTGGTAAAAAAAATCGCCCATAAATTTCTGGAGGTTCCTGAGACCAGGGGGATCCAGGTCAGTCCGCCATCCATGGTTTTCATGATCACGCCGTGATCGGCAGATAAATACCCGGTTTCGGCATTGGTAAAATACATGGAATGAAAGAAAATCAGAGGAGGCGTTACCATAATGGACCAGGATTGGCCGGCATTGGTTGTTTTCAGGAGGCGATCATGTGTATACCAGTTATCTAGCAATACATAGCCATGGCTGGTATCAGGAAACTGAATGGAAGTTATATTGTTGCTTGTGCCGGTTATCAGGCAGCTCCAGTTGCTTCCTCCATCCGCTGTTTTCATGATGGTGCCGTACTGACCTCCAAAATAACCCGTGTTGGTATCGGTAAAACAAATAGCGCTGATATAGGCATTGGTGGGAACCGGAAATGGCGCCCATGTGTTTCCGGCATCCATTGTTTTAAAGGCTTTCCCGTAATTTCCGGCAACAAATCCAAGAGACGGAGATGCAAAGTACACCGTCAGGAGATCTTCGGTCGTGACGTTGGCTGAGAGTGAAACCCAGTCAGATCCTCCATTGGTTGTTTTAAGCGTCAAACCATATGCCCCGACTGCAATCCAGGTGTTGTCATTCAATGAGTAGATGGCATTTAAGGGACGGAGGGTGCCTGAGGTCTGAACAAGCCAGGTGTTACCTCCGTCTGAGGTTTTCAGAATGGTTCCCGAATCCCCGCAGGCAAACCCAAGATCGGCATTGATAAAATGAATAGAATGCAGGTTCTGTGTCGTTCCTGTTGACAACAAGCTCCAGGTAACGCCGGTATTGGTGGTTTTGTAAATTGTTCCGGATCCGCCGGCATGGTAGCCGGTGATTGGATTTGGAAAAGAAAACCCGCCAAAATTGCCATGGACGTTCTGCTGGGTGTTGGCCCACACCACTCCGCCATCATTGGTCTGATAAATGGCATCTGCGGTTGCCATACAGCCATGGCTGGCGTCGGTAAAACAAACGCTGAAACTGCCAAATGGACCTATTGGTGTCCAGTTCAAACCTCCATTGGTACTTTTGTACAATTGATGATCGCCAATCACATAACCTGTTTGTTCATTGGGGAAACTGATGTCGGAATAACCGCTCACATTGGCATTCCCAAGGTTGGTCCATGTTACGCCGCCGTTGGTTGTTTTCAGGGTGAGTTTCTCACTGCTCACAACGTATCCGACAGATTCCGAAATAAATGAAAGTGCACTCATCGATTTGAAAGTACCCGATTCCAGACGGTTCCAATTGGCTCCGCCATCAGTGGTTTTAAGAATGGTTCCCTCATCACCGTCAGCAAATCCGGTGCTGTCATTCAGGAATTGCAGGTCATGCAACGTATGTCCCTGAGGCGTTGGGTTTAGCCATTTCCACTGAGAAAATGCAACAGGTACGAAACCAGAAAGAAACAGGAAAATGAGGAACCATTTTTTCATTGGAACCATTGCATTAAATTTACTTTTATTGTCGTAAAAGACCCAATATTCAGTAAATTTACAATATATCTGCCTTCAATCAATGAAATTGAAAAAATCAGGTTCACTTTGCATTTTGATCCTTTTACCTTTGTGGTTATCTGCGCAATGGTATTGGCAAAATCCTTATATGGATGGCTTTACATTCTATGATGTACAATTGGTCACTCCGGCCATCGGCTGGGCCGTTGGAGGAAAAGGGTTAATTGTGAAAACGACAGACGGTGGAAGTACCTGGGAAAAGGTGCCGGGCGGAACGCTGGTTACGCTTTCGGATGTTTGTTTCACGGATATAAATACCGGTTGGGTGGTTGGCGACCTGGGGACCATCCTGCATACTGACGATGGGGGTTCAACCTGGAACCTGCAGCAACATGTCACCAATTTTTATCTCAACGGAGTATCCTTCTCCGATTCAATGCATGGTGTCGCTGTCGGCGTAGGAGGAACCATCCTTAAAACCGCTGATGGAGGGGCGCATTGGATCAACATCCAAGGGGTGCCATTCTGGTATTTGGGGGAGGTTCAGATGGTGAATGAGGTAACCGGCTATATCACAACCTTAAACAATTCTATATTTAAGACCATGGATGGCGGAAGCACATGGCTCTCCATACCGCTTAACGTGCCTGAATATGCAAATGATCTGTCCTTTATCAACGACAGCACCGGATGGTTGTCAGGCAGTAATGGATCCATCCTGAAAACCACTGACGGTGGAAATTCCTGGTCACCAACCCTCATTGGAACGGGAATTGACTTGCATGGGATTTGTTTTATTAATTCAACCACCGGCTGGGCTTGTGGCGGATATGGCTCATGGGGGAACGGGATGCTCTTTAAAACCAGCGATGGAGGCACAACATGGAGCTCCGGTTCCGGTGGTTATTCTTTTATGTTAAGTGTCAGTTTTGCTGATTCCTCAGCAGGAATTGCCGGTGGAGTTGCAGGTTGCATGGTGCGCTCGACCAATGGCGGCGGTATCTGGGAATGGATTGAGGGTGTAACGAATCAACCGTTGCATGATGTCAGTTTCTGGAACCAGCAGCATGGCCTGGCTGTGGGGGACCATGGAACGATCGTGCGAACAACCAATGGGGGCGATCATTGGACAAGGATAGCCAACGTTACAAACAAAACCCTGAACAGTGTGGCAACGATTGCTGAAAGCGCAGCCTGGGCGGTCGGGGATTCCGGAACCATTCTGAAAACAACTGATGGTGGATCAAACTGGGTTCCCCAGCAATCTGGAACTGCCGGAATTCTTGCCAGTGTTAGTTTTATTGATGCCTCAACAGGCTGGGCCTCCGGAGAAAACGGTACTATCCTTAAAACAGTCGATGGCGGCCTCAACTGGTGGCTGCAAAACACCGGCACAACCAACACAATGGTTAAAATCCAGGCCATCAATGAAAATATCTGCTTTGCCTATTCCGGGGGCTCGATGTACCGCACCCTGGATGGTGGTACCACCTGGTCGCCCATTTTCATGGGCTGGTTCGGAAACCCGAAGAGTTTTCATTTTATCAATGCCGACACGGGCTGGGCGGTAGGGTGGGGTGGTGCCATCCTGAAAACGAATATGCCTGAAGAAGGATGGTATCAGCAGGAAAGCGGAACGACCGATTATCTTGTTGATGTTTGGTTTACAAATCAAACGCATGGCTGGGTCGCAGGCTGGGAAACGCCAATGCTGGCGACCGAAGACGGCGGAATCACCTGGCTGCCGCAACCCTTATCCAGGGAGGATTACTTTAATGCAATCATGTTCACCGATGAAACTCATGGCTGGGTGGTGGGCGATGGCGGCGCCATACTTCATACCAGTGATGGCGGCTGGCCAGTCGGCGTTGAAGAACCGTGCAGTGCAACGAAACGGGGGAGGTTAACCATTTCCCCTAACCCGGCTTCGACAGCAGTGACGGTTGCATACACGCTGGAAAGGCCGGGTCCGGTATCTTTCACGGTTTATGATTCGCGTGGTATCCAGGTCCGGAAAATAGATTTTACAAACCAATCTTCAGGAGTTCACAAGTTTACATTGCAAACTTCCGACTTTCAGGCTGGGCTTTTCACCTGCCGTCTCCAGAGCCAAGGTGCTGCTGAAACCCGGAAACTGGTCGTTGTCAGGAATTGAAAATGAATCAGCGGATCACCAGTTTCTTAACAATCACCTCAGAATCAGTGCTGATCCT
>JBAXFM010000282.1:0-6740 GCA_037139855.1 Bacteroidota bacterium | reverse complement strand
GGTATTGCTCTCGAACTTTCCCTCAGCGTTAAAACAATCAGCGTTTACCGCGCAAATATCCTTGAAAAATTAGCATTGAAAAACAATGCTGAAATGACGAATTACGCTTTTAAAAATAATTTGATTGATTGATCGGCAGAACTAGAATACTTTTTACCCACTTTATACTTTTTCCCTCCGCTCATTTTGATTTTTAATCAATTACCTAAGAAAAATTCCTAGGTCAGAAATAGAATTTCACCTAATCCCAGGCAAATTATTTATTTCTAATTTTACAGATGGAAATTTCTCTGGCTGTTATTCAAAATGAAAATTCTCATCATCGACGACTCCGTTTTCTTTCGCGAAAAGCTTAAAGAAGCTATTAAAAGTTTGGATATTACCATACTTATTCTGGAAGAACTAACCTTTGAAAGTGGAAAACGGGCTTTCGCATACCACAATCCCGACCTGGTTATACTCGAAATTGAAATTCAGGGTAAAAGCGGGATAAAACTACTTCAAGAGATAAAATCATCATCTCTTTCCTGTATGGTTATAATATTTACCAACTATTCATCAGAAGAGTTTAAAGCAAACTGCCTTGAAAACGGAGCAGACTATTTTTTCGATAAAAGTAAAACATACGTAGAACTTCTCGAAATAATCAGAAGTCAGGCAAACATTTGAACCTTTCAAATGAGAATACTGATTACTGCAATTCTTTTATACTAACAGGATTTAGTTCGGCTCGCAAATCGCTCCACGAAAGTCTTGTTTTTGTGTACGGATTATATTCCAAGTCCAGACAAGCCAGGAGTTTGAAAGAAAACATCACTCCGTAATCATTATCAAACACCGACCCCAGCACTTCATAACTCACTGAATTATATTGAACCAAGGGATGGCCTTACGGCTAGTGGTTCGCATTTAAGGTGGGAGGTAAGGCTCCCTGAACTCTTTAAACCCTGAACAATGAGTCCATAGTTACTTCATCCTGAATCAGGCCTGAATAGCTTTTCCTGTAAACCGCCCCCGGAGGTGAGTTTGCAATTTTCAATGATTTCGCCCCTCGTAAGGCCTGAGCTTTTTCTGGCCAACGCCCTGATGACATCAAACCGCTGTATGATTTCCTCCGTTCTCCCGATAATATTATCCATTAAAATAAGGTTTATATTTCGCCATATGTCTATAAAATATTAAGATATGGCGAAATAAGAATTTTTATATTTCGCCATATGATGGAAGCAAAATTAATAGTTATTTATTTTTCTTATTATTGCAGTTAATTCTATTCTCATTTGGTTAAATATCAATTTACATGGAAGTTACCCGTATTTTTGATTTATTACCTTACCACGAGTCAAAGTTCAAACCCAAAGATGATGTTGTTGCTTCAAAGGAAAATGGCGAATGGGTAAAATACAGCATCAGGCAATATCGTGAAATCGTTGACAACATCAGTTACGGATTTCTCGCCCTTGGCGTTCAGCCCGGCGACAAAATTGCCCAGATAAGTTCAAACAGGGCCGAGTGGAATTTTGTGGATATGGCCATTCTTCAGGTTGGGGCAGTTCATGTGCCCATTTATCCAACCATCAGCGAGTCTGACTATAAATACATCCTAAGTCATGCCGAAGTGACTTATGTTTTTATTTCAGGGCAGGAATTGTTGCGGAAAATCGATCATATACTTCCGGAGATGTCCAAAATCAAAGGGGTTTTTACTTATAAAGACCATCATGAGCACAAGCACCTCAATGAACTGATTGATATTGGGAAACAAAATGCTGACAAGTCAAAGCTTAAAGCCCGGAAAGACGCCATTACTCCCGACGATCTGGCTACCATCATTTATACGTCAGGCACCACCGGAAATCCCAAAGGGGTGATGCTGACTCACCGGAATATTATTTCAAACTTTCTGGTTTGTGCATACATTCCACCGTTTGGTGAAGAGGGTAAAGCAGTAAGTTATCTGCCATTATGCCATGTGTACGAACGGATGCTGAATTACTTGTATCACTACCTGGGATTTTCAATTTACTATGCCGAGACCCTGGGAACCATCACCGACAACATGAAGGAGGTAAAACCTGATATTTTGTCAACGGTGCCCCGGTTGCTCGAGAAAATATATGATAAGTTATTCGCTACCGGACATAAACTGACCGGCATAAAAAGATGGATTTTTTTCTGGGCGCTGCATCTGGCGCTCAGGTATGAGCTTAATGGCGCCAATGGCTGGTTCTATGAATTGAAACGGAAGCTTTATGACAAGCTGGTTTATTCAAAATGGCGAGATGCACTGGGAGGCAAGCATTTGCTGGTTGTATCAGGCGGTGCAGCACTCCAGCCACGACTGGCCAGAATGTTTACCTGTGCCGGGATTAATGTGCTGGAAGGTTATGGATTAACAGAGACTTCGCCGGTGATTGCCGTTAATGACCTGACCAAAAACGGAATGAAATTCGGAACCGTTGGCAAGGTGTTAAAGGGAGTCCAGGTTAAAATTGCCGAGGATGGAGAAATCCTGTGCAAAGGGCCGAATGTGATGAAAGGCTATTTCAAGGAACCGGAGATGACCCGTGAAGCCATTGAAGCAGATGGATGGTTTCATACCGGCGACCTGGGACGCATTGAACCCGAAGGACATTTAAAAATTACCGGCAGGAAGAAAGAACTTTTTAAAACCTCCTTTGGCAAGTATGTCAGCCCGCAACCCATTGAAGATACATTCAAGGAATCATTGTTTATTGATCAGCTTGTTGTTGTCGGCGAAAATCAGAAGTTTGCCGGTGCACTGATCGTTCCCGACTTTGTTTTCCTTAAGTCCTATTGTGTGGTGAAGGAGATTCCCTATACGACCAATACTGAAATGATCAACCTTCCGCGTATCAGAAAGCGTTTTCAAACCGAGGTTACCAAGTATAACAAGTGTTTTGGTGATACGGAAAAAATCAAAAGCTGGGATCTGCTCGATACCGAATGGACCTTTGATTCCGGTGAAATTACACCAACCATGAAACTGAAGCGGAATATCATCACAAAAAAATACGAAGATAAAATTTCAAAACTTTTTGAATAAACCATCGTTTATACCGTTTATCAAATATGAAGCAGATCACCCGGATTTTTGACCTCCTGGAATTATTCAAAGATGAATATCATTCCATCAGCGACCTGTTCAATATTAAAAAGGATGGGAACTGGGTGCGTTTTTCTGCCGGTGATTATGTCAGAATAAGCAATCTCATAAGTCTCGGCTTGCTGGCCATGGGGGTGAAAAAAGGAACCCGCATCGCAACAGTGATGGATAACTGCCCGGAATGGAATTTTATTGACATGGGCATTCTCCAGACAGGAGCCATTCAGGTTCCGGTGTATCCAACCATCAGTGAAGAAAACTACCGTTATATTTTCAAGGATTCCGAAATTGAATACCTGATATTTTCGGACCAGGAAATTTTCAACAGGATCAAAAATGTTATTCCGGGGATTTCGGGATTGAAGGCTGTTTTTTCCATCGAACCCATGGATGGGATCCGTAACTGGAATGAGATACTCGACCTGGGAAAGAATTATCCAAATCCGGATGAGTTGGAAGCCATCAAAGCGACCATTCTGCCAGGCGACATGGCTACCATTATATATACCTCGGGTACAACTGGCCGTCCGAAAGGGGTAATGTCATCGCACAACAATTTTGTGACAAACTATAAGGCGCTGGGCGAAATTCCGCCGCTTAAAATGCATGACCGGGCGGTTAGTTTTTTACCGCTGTGCCATGTGTACGAACGAACAGCCGGGTATGTTTATCAATCTTTTGGCGTTTCAATCTTCTATGTTCAGAATATTGATGAACTTGGCGATTATATCCGGGAGGTAAAACCTCACGGATTTGCATCTGTACCACGTGTTTTTGAAAAAATTTACAATAAAATCGTCAGTAAAGGCCGCAAATTGCCTTTGCCGATGAAAGTCCTGTTTTTCTGGGCGCTCCGGCAGGGCCATAAATATGAACTTGACCATGCACGCGGATGGGTTTATGACGTGAAGTTATTTATTGCCAACCTTCTTGTTTTTCGCAAATGGCGGGAAGCGCTTGGAGGCGAGCTGAAGTTTATTGTTTCGGGAAGCGCTTCATTGCACCCGCGACTGGCACGCATTTTCTGGGCTGCAAAAATCCCGATTCTCGAAGCCTATGGTCTCACGGAAACCTCACCGGGTGTAACCTGCTACCGTTTTGAACCCGGCACGGTTAAATTTGGTACAGTTGGTCCGCTGCTTACCGGAAACCAGATGAAGATTGCCGATGACGGGGAGGTACTATGCAAAGGACCCAACATCATGATGGGTTACCTGAACCGGCCCGAAAAAACGGCTGAAGTTATTGATGCTGACGGTTGGTTTCACACCGGTGACATTGGCGTAATCGAGGATGGAAAATTTTTGAAAATCACCGACCGGAAAAAGGAGATTTTCAAAACTTCCGGAGGAAAATTTATTGCTCCCCAACCCATCGAACAACGGATGAAGGAGTCGCCGTTCATTGAACATATCATGGTGGTAGGGGAGAATCGTAATTATGCAGCAGCTTTGATTATTCCCAACTTCGAACACCTTAGGAACTGGTGTGAAGTGAAAGACATTGAATTTGGATCAAGGGAAAAAGCAATCAGAAATCCGGTAATTATAAAAAGGATCCGTAAAGATGTTGAACGGTTTAACCAGAATCTTGATAAAACCGAAAAAGTAAAGAAAATCAGGTTACTGGATGCTGAATGGACAACGGATTCCGGTGAAATTTCTCCAACACTCAAATTACGACGTAAGTTTATTGTGGAGAAATACAGTAAGATCATAGAGGAAACCTACCGGTCATCCGAATACAACTACAGGGTGGAATAACCTCAGTGCAGGATTTTAAAAATCAACTCTTTCATTAAATCGCCATCCCCGGCCGATGCGTTATCCACGCCCTTGGCTTTAAGGTCATATTCATGCAACAGCGAAATGATGGAGACTGCTTTTCCGGGAGGAAAACTCTTCGCAGCCTGCTGGTAGTCGGCTACAAAGAAAGGGTTGACAGAGAGCGCTGAAGCAACCGAATTTTTAGATTTATCGGGCAGGTAATGGTAGGTAAGTACCTTTGAAAAATAGGAATATAAGATTGGAATTGTTTTCACCAATGGGTTCTCCCGCGGATTGGCCGCAAAATAAAAGATGATCTGGTTGGCCTTGGTCACATCCTTTCTGGCCAGCGCTTTCTGAAGCTCAAACACATTGAAATCCTTGCTGATCCCAATGTTTTTCTCCACATATTCTTCGTTTATTTCTGATCCTGCAGGGATGTTGATCAGCAATTTCTGTATTTCATTGACAATCTTACCCAGGTCGGCCCCAAGGAATTCGGTAAGCAATGCAGCAGCTTTCGGGGTGATGGAATATTTTCGCTGACGCAGGTAATCGTTGATCCAGTCGGGAATCTTGTTGTCGTAGAGTTTTGCGGATTCAAAGGCTACGCCATGTTTTTCAATGGCCTTGTAAATCCCCTTGCGTTTGTCGAATTTAAGGTATTTGTAACACAATACCAGGATGGTAGAGGTAAGTGGTTTCTCCACGTAAGCCTGAAATTCTTCGATTTTATCCAGGTCCTGGGCTTCCTTGACAATCAGCACCTGATAATTGGCCATCATCGGAAATCGTTTGGCGTAACTCATCAGGGTGAAAACATTGGAGTCTTTTCCATAGGCAATGGTTTGGTTAAACTCCTTTTCCAGATCACTCAGCACATGTTGTTCAATATAATCGGAAACAGCATCGATGAAGTACGATTCTTCACCGTGTAACAGGTAAACCGGATGATAGATCTTATTTTTAAGGTCGCTCAGTAAATTTTCAAAACTGATGCTATTCTTTTCAGCCATATCGGGAAATGGTTTTTCTATGCCAGATGATGCAATATCCGGGCAGGGTTATAGTGTTTAGTCGAATCGAAGATGCTTGACGAGCAGCTTTTTTTCGATCAGGTCTTTCATTGTTTCAACCCCGATGCGCAAGTGCTCCTCTGCGTACTTCGACGTTACCTTTTTGTCGCTGGCCTGGGTCTTGATGCCGCGGCCTACCATGGGTTGATCTGAAACGAGGAGAAGCGCGCCTGTGGGGATTTCATTGGCAAAACCAACCATGAAAAGGGTAGCCGATTCCATATCGATGGCAATGGCCCGGGTCTCCCGCAACTGTACCTTGAATTGCTCATCATATTCCCATACCCTGCGGTTGGTGGTATAAACCGTTCCGGTCCAATAGTCTTTCCTGTGCTGATGAACCACCGTTGACATGATCTTCTGGAGGTTGAATGCCGGCAATGCCGGAACACGTTCATGAAAGTAATCATCGGATGTTCCGTCACCACGGATGGCGGCGATGGGAACAATCATGTCGCCAACCTTGCATTTTTTCTTCAGACCGCCACATTTTCCAAGAAACAGCGCAGCTTTGGGCCCGATAGCGCTGAGCAGATCCATGATGGTGGCTGCATTTGGACTTCCCATGCCGAAATTGATGAGGGTGATGCGTTCGAAAGTAACGCTGGGCATGGCTTTATCTTTTCCCTTGATGGGAACTTTGTACCATTCTGAAAAAAGGTCAAGGTATCCGTGAAAATTGGTGAGCAGGATAAAATCACCGAATTCTTCAAGCGGTGTTCCGGTATAGCGAGGCAACCAGTCGTCAACGATTTCTTTTTTAGTTTTCAT
>JBAXFM010000281.1:0-6781 GCA_037139855.1 Bacteroidota bacterium | reverse complement strand
TGAAGGTGGGATTTCCGGGACCGTAGTGGATCCTAAGAAGATCTTCCAGATTTGTCTTGAGCAACATGCCACAAGCATCCTTCTCGGCCACAACCACCCCTCAGGGACTGTAACACCCAGCGAAGCCGATATCAAGATCACCAAAAAGATTAAAGACAGCGGTTCGCTGCTTGATATCGCGGTCCTCGATCACATCATCATTGGGGATAACCGGTTTTATTCGTTTGCCGACGAAGGAGCAATGTAGGCACAAGGCCCCGGATCCCGACAGTTAACGGGAACGGGGCTTTTTTTATCTTGTATTACCACTTGTGCATTTTCACTGTGTTTTTTCAATATGGAGTTTGTAGATAATCTTAGTGCAATTGCATCTGATATCAAAGTTTTGGTTTACTTTTACTTTTGAAAAGGACAGGACCTGCTGACAATTCGTCCTATACGATAATATAACCATGGATTACAGTGTTCCTTTGATGATTGATAAAATTCTTCATTTCAAAAATATGCCAGTATTTTTGTTTTCTGGCATATATTTGTTTTCTAATATTTGCCATTTTTTTGTATTTTTGGCATAAATTTGAATTGAGATGCCCAGGATTATTGAAAACAAACTCATTGAGGAATTTAAAAACAAAGGGTCATTCAGTCGTGACGAGTTGTTTGAATTCTTTCGCAGTTACGAACCCGACCTGAAAGTTGGGACCTTCGGATGGAGAATCTATGACCTCCGGAATAAGAATATCATCAAACCACTGAGAAGGGGTGTGTATACCATCTCACTCAAACCGAAGTACAAACCGGTCATCTCTGCCGACCTGATCAAAATCAGTAAAAAGATTCTGGAAAAATATGATGCTGTTACGTATTGTGTTTGGGAAAATGAATGGTTGAACGAGTTCTCACAGCATCAATCTGGCAAGCGGATGCTTTTCATCGAGGTCGAAAAAGACCTTGTGGATTCAATTTATTATTATCTGAAAGATAATTTCAAATTCGATCTTTTCCTGAACCCGGATGAAAAGGCTATTGATTTTTACATAGCGGAAAGTAATTACCCGGTCATTATCAAAAAACTGATTACACGGTCCCCGATTGAAAAAAGGATCGAAAACAAAATAAAAATCCCCACCCCCCTGCTTGAAAAGATATTGGTTGATCTTTTTGCAGAGGAAAAATTGTTTTATTTCTACCAGGGATCTGAACTCAGGTATATATATGAAAATGCCATCAAAAACTACACCATCAACTTCACCAGTTTGTTCAGTTATGCCGGCAGACGGGAAAAAGAAAATGAAATTAGAGAGTACCTCACACAAAACATGGGAGCGTCCATAAAAGATATTATCAATGATTAAGCAAAAGTGTTTTACAAAAGAGTGGATTGATTCCTTCAAAGAGAAGAAGGAGCATAAGGCAATTCAGTTGCCGATCCTGGAAAAGATGATTTTTGCTTTTCATCTGTTGGAAATGCTCAGATCCCATGGTTTAGATTTTGTATTTAAGGGCGGTACCAGTTTGACTCTCCTTCTCAAAGAAGGAAACCGCTTTTCCATTGACATTGATATCATTTGTTCAACCGGCAGGGAGGAACTGGAGAAAATTCTAGATACCATCGTTAAAAATTCCAATTTCACCAACGTTGCTATTGATGAAAACAGAAGTTACAAAGCTGGTGTGCCGAAAGCTCACTATGATTTTGAATTCAAATCAGTTTACGACCCCAATGCTCCCGGGAAACTGCTTTTGGATATTCTGATTGAAAATCCAACGTATCCAGAGATCCATGAAGTCCCCATTGCAAACAAGTGGATTGAAACGGAGAACGAGATCACTGTAAAAATTCCTTCCATCGATTCAATTACCGGCGACAAGTTAACAGCCTTTGCTCCAAATACCATAGGCATTCCTTATTACAAACACGATGACAGTTTTGCCATGGAAATCTGCAAGCAACTTTTTGATTTGAGTAAACTCTTCCCGAATATCTCTAGCTTGGAGGTAGTTAATGAAAGCTTTCAGGCCTTTGCGAAGGAAGAGATCGGGTATCGAAAAAACGATCCAGACTTTATAAAAAAAGAGGTCACCCCGGAGAAAGCGTTGAAAGACACCATTGATACGTGTATATTGATTACCAAAAGAGTTGCGAATAAAGAGGAACCGTACAGGACTCAGTTCGCCGACCTGGAAATCGGTATCCGGGCTTTAGGCGCCAACTATTTAATGTCAGGGAATTTCCGCATTGAGGATGCTGTTGTCGCTTCTGCTCAGGTTGCACATCTGGCAACAAAATTATTGGTTGGTGATTTAAGTCCTATTGTCTATTACAAAGGCGAGGATATTAAACCACTCATCATAGAAGATCCTGATTGGAGCTTTTTGAATAAACTCAAAAAACAACCCGATAAGTCTGCTTTCTATTACTGGTACCAGACAATACGATTATGGGCAAAAGAGGAAATCGGACAATGAATTATTTTGAAGTAAACATAATGTGCAACAGTCAATAAAGAATCGTTGCATTTATATAACTTCGCAAGTGAATGTAGCTGAGTAATGACAACGAAGATGAATAGTCAGGCATTGGCAATATCGAAGTCTAAAATGGAAAGCCTATGGGCATGAACGAAGCCGAAACCCGCTTCCACCTGATTGATCCGGTTTTACGCACAAAAGGGTATAACGACCCGCAGCGGTTGAAGTTGGAAACACCTGCACCGGTTGAGCCAATCGGTGCAAAAGGCCGCAGGAAAAAGGGTTCAGGGCGCACCGACTATTTGCTTTGTGTTCAGGTGGGAACCATGCCAAAACCATTGCCGGTCGCTGTGCTTGAGGCAAAAAAAGAGGATGAGGACCCACTTAAAGGCATGCAACAAGCCAAAGGATACTCGGATTGTGATCGTTTTGATGTCAAATATGTTTTTTCAACAAACGGACATCTCTATGGGGAGTTTGACATCATTACCGGTATGCAAAGCGGCACTTTCCAGTTTACTGACTTTCTACCGCATCCCGATCTGTCATCCAGGTATGCCAAAGATACAGGGATAGACCTTACTGCTCCTGGTTCTATAATGCTTTTTATGCCCGATAGTCCGGCCTGGAATAAATCACGTTACTATCAGGATGCTGCCATTCGGGCTTCATTTGAGAAAATCCTTCAGTGCAGACAGAATGAGGAACCTGCCCGGGTTTTGTTATCATTGGCCACCGGTTCAGGAAAAACCATTATTGCTGCAAATCTGCTTTGGCGTTTAAATGAAGCAGGTCAATTGCCCAAGCCTGCACTTTTCCTTTGCGACAGGGACGAACTCCGTGAACAAGCCTATAACAAGCTGCATGCGGCATTTGGTGACAGTGTGCGCATGGTGAAATCAGAAAAGGGAGAAAATGCCGCCAGGAATGCTCGCATTCATATTGCAACCTATCAGACACTGGGGCTTGATGATGATACTGCCGATGAGCAGGTTGGGAGCTTCCTCTCTGAACATTATCCCGAAAATTCATTTAGCGTTATCATCATCGACGAATGTCACCGTTCTGCCTGGGGCAGGTGGTCGGAAGTGCTGAAACGAAACCCGGATGCTATTCACATTGGATTGACTGCAACACCCCGTCAACTCTACGAATCCAAAGATGTCACCCCCGAGGATAATGAAATCACATCCAACAATCTAAAGTATTTTGGTAAGCCTGTATATGAGTACACGTTGGTAGAAGCCCAGGAAGACGGTTATCTCGCTGCCTGTGAAATCGTGAAGCGCAAAGCCTCCATTGATTCCAGGGTATTTACCAAACAAGAGATTTTGGACGCCCATGCAATCAATATTAAAACCGGTAAACCTTTAACAGAGGCTGACCTGACCAAAGACGAATACACGGGTAAAGACTTTGATGATGAAATATTTCTTGAGTTGCGCGCACCGGCTATGTGCGCCGACCTGTTTAAACTGCTTTGCCAGAATGGAGGACCAGAACAAAAGGTAATTATTTTCTGCACACGCGAAATTCATGCCGACAGGGTAGCCATGCACATGAATAATCTTTACGCACAATGGTGCATCTACAAGGGCAAAACGCGCAAAGACCACTATGCGTTTAAATGCATGGGAGGCCCGAACAATGGCTCAGATATGATTGAGCCGATGCGCGGCTCGGGAGAACGCGCCTTTATTGCCTGTACTGTCGATCTCCTGGAAGCAGGTGTGGATATTGAACGCCTCAACGCCGTTGTCTTCTTCCGTTATCTGAAATCATCCATCAAGTTTTACCAGATGGTGGGACGCGGGACACGTATTCACGAAGAAACCGCGAAATATAAATTCTGGCTATACGACTACACGGACGTTACCGAACTGTTTGGCACTGAATTCATTTCCAAACCTCCACGACCTGGAGGTGATGGAGGTGATGGAGACGACGGAGGTGGCGGAAATGGTGGTTATGGTGATCCCGCGGATGCCCCGGTAATTGGCGAAGCATACGGTCATATAGTGAGTATCACCCCCAAAGGGCGTTTCATCCTATGCAACCGTGATGGAAAGGAGGTGCCGGTTCCCGTAGATGAATACCGCAGGGAATTGATCCAGCGGGTGGTGAGTGAGGCGCAGAACCTTCATGACTTCCGGCAGCTTTGGATCGAAACCCAAAAACGGCAGAAGTTGATCAGACATTTACTTGATGGCCAATATTTCCCAGAAATGATACTTGAAATTGATCATATGACAGATTTTGACCTGTTCGATTTTTTCGGGCATCTTGGATACAAGGCACACGCGTTGAGACGCACTGAACGTGGAGAACATTATATTCTTGATAATAAAAACTGGTTTGATGGTGCTGATCATAAGGCAGCCACGGTGCTGAAAGCGTTCGGGCACCAGTTTGCTTTAGGAGGTACAGATGCTCTGGAAACGCCTGCCTTATGGGAAGTTCCGGAAATTAAAATTGCTGGAGGACTGGAAGCCTTAAAACCATTGGGACAGCCTGTTGATGTTATTCGCGAAGCAAAAGGAAGGTTGTTTGCGGCATGACTTGGAAAAAAGGAAACCTCGGGGAATTAACAACGATTTTGAGTGGAACAACACCAAAATCAGAGGTGAAAGCATTCTGGAATGGGACTCACACATGGATAACTCCAACAGATCTTGGCAAACTGAAAGGATTTTTAATCCAGGAAAGTGAACGCTCAATAACCGATGAAGGCGTTAAGCATAGCAATCTAAGTATTATCCCTAAAGGGGCTGTTGTCATGTCTTCTAGTGGAAATTTCATTTCTTCTTTCATTCAGCGATGAAATAAAAATTGTATCACTTCGTGAATCGATCCTGTTTTTAAACTCATAATGAAAATTTCCATTCATAACTTCTTTTGATAAATCTTTATTTGTTCCCCAGATTATCCGAACATTAATTGGAATATCTTTATTTCCTCCCACTCGGCGAATTACTATTTCCTTTTTATTAAATATTGTAAGAAGTTTTAACTGATCCGATATTGGTGTGTTATGTATTTCATCAAGAAATAAGGTTCCATTATTTGCCTCTTCTAATAACCCTTTTCTTTCATCGGCATTGTTAAAAGCGTTTTTTTCATGTCCAAAAAGCTCGCTTTCTATTAATGTTCCAGATAATGATTTCAAATTTATTGAAACAAATTTGTTGGTTTTTCTAAGACTATTATTATGCAACCATTCTGCATGGAATGTCTTACTCCCTTTGACCTCTAAAATTGACTAAGTATATGTGTTGTGACACATTCTCAACATTAGTCCCATGTAAATACTTGTTATCACCAAAGGCAAATTGCACAGAGAATAGAAATCCAATAATACCAAACATGATAATACCAGAAAATAGTTTTTTTAATGTTTTCATGTCTACTAATTTTTGTGATTTGGTTTTTGTTAAAAATAACAGGGCTTTCGCCCTGCTATTCAACGAATTACATATAATTTTTTAAATATCCTACCCATTGATGTATGAACAGAAATTACATAAGTCCCTGTCGGTAAGTCCTTAGAATCAAACTGTTGTTTAGAGGTAAAATCAGGTAAAACGTATGATTTAATCAATCTTCCTGTGGCATCAAAGACACAAATCTGATTGAAGGTCATGTATTGAGGAGATGTTACCATATAAAATTCTGCGGATGGATTAGGAAATAGGTAAACTGCATTTGAAATTTCATTTTCGGCAAGACCGACCCATAAAACCAAAAAAGCTGAAGAGGTTTGAGAACATCCATTACCATCTGTAATTTCAACTGTGTAACTTCCATTTTTAATCGGTGTATAGGTTTGTCCATTTGCTTGAGGTATTGTTGATAAGTCAATAAACCATTGATAAAATTCAGCTGGTGAAGATTCCAGGCTTCCCCCGATCTGTGTTATTATTGGTACAGGGGGAAGTGAAAATGGAGCAGCAGTTCCATTTCCAGTCTGACTCGTACAACCTGAAACATTCTGTGTAACAGTATAAATCCCAGCGGTCGTTACAGTAATGGAAGGTGTAGTTGCACCGGTGTTCCAAAGTAAAGTTCCGGTATAGCCGGTCGCAGTCAAAACCGAATTCCCACAATTATTGACAACGGTTACACCGGGAGCAGGTGGAGGAGCTAAGGGTGCTGCCGTTCCGCTTCCCGGAGTACTGGAGCAACCGCTTACTGTCTGCACTACCGTGTATATTCCAGCGGTCGTTACCGTAATGGAAGGTGTAGTTGCACCGGTGCTCCAAAGTAAAGTTCCGGTATAGCCGGTCGCAGTCAAAACCGAATTCCCACAATT
>JBAXFM010000280.1:0-6833 GCA_037139855.1 Bacteroidota bacterium | reverse complement strand
GCATAGGGATCAGGATATTCATCATTCCATTTCCCGTCGATCTTTGCCTGGAACGAATAATAGACGTTCTTTTTATCGCCTTTCAGTTCAGCTTTCCAAACCCCAGTCGCATCTTTACGGCACATGATTTCTTCCGTCAGATCATTTCCCAGGGATGTTTTGTACAGCTTCAGCTTCATTTCCTGGGCGGGAGGCGACCAGATCTTCAAAATGGTTGATGAATTTGACCAGGTAACCCCCAGATCGGTTCCGGGGTAAAAAGGATAATTCTGATACGGGTCGTAGGCGAGTGATTCGGAAGAGTTCCCCAGCGCTGCCGGAATCTTCTGCGCTAGCAGAATTGTGGTAAAACAGATCAGTGATCCTGTAAGAATAATTAGCAGAAGGAAGAGGTTTTTCATATCAATGTTTATTTTTCAATTTGGAGCAAAGTTATTAATTACTGTTATTCAAGTCAGAAATATTGGTTTCTCCCGGCGCCGGCTTTCAAGCCGTACTGGCCGGTTTTTGCATTGAAGATGATTTCGTTGGTCCCGGTTTTCTTAATGTAATCAAGGGTTTTAAGGTACTGGGCGGTGCCTTTCCGAAGCCACTCCGGCAGGTTCTGATCTTCGTCGATGTGCATGAGGGATTTGAGTTCTTCAACAAGTTCTTCCAGTTTTTCTTCCGGGGAGGTGATTCCGAAGATCTCCCTGGCACGCATCCCCACCACGATTGAAAGAGTGAGTTCGTGCAATGATTTTGAAACGGCTTGCCCGATCAGGTCCATACGGGCCAGTTGGTCGATACGTGTGTGGTATTGCTGAATTTCCTCTTCTGTGAGGATCAGATCAAGCAACCCGCCATACCAGGCCAGGCTGATGATGACCACATCGCGAAAGTCAGGCAATTCGTTGCTGAAAATCAATGATTTAACCCTGGCTTTTACTTCAATTACTTCCCTGTCATGAATCAGTATGGGATATTTGTTTGAGGCAAATCCCAGGAATACACGTTCATGTTCAATTCTGATCAAGCCTTTGGCTAAAAGTTCAGCCACAAGGATCTCCCGGTACAGGGTGCTTTTTTCTGCTATTTTGACCAGCCACCAGTTGATCTTCTGAAGCTCATGCGATTGCCGGATCTGCGTCAGGACCAGGTCAAGCAAAGGGTGACCGGTGGGTTCCGGCTGGTCGGGGATAACACCCTCGAGGTCGGTGTCGATGCGGTGATGGAGGGCAAGGTCCATGAGGATTGCGGCCGCAAGGAGCAGATCGAACTTCTTTGACTTCATGAATGCACGGCGCCCGGTGTGGTCATTGACGGTAAGCAGGAAAAGTTCTTCAGGAATTGTGAGCAGATGATCCATGATTTATGCTTTTTGATGGTTTAAAGAATCAGATTCCGACCGCGATTTTCTGATCGCCTTGTACCAGGCTGGGATGGCATCGCGGATGATCACCACCACACAGGTCATGATTACGAGGGTAAGTACCAGGTTGATGATGCCCTGCAGATGATTTTTCGGAATTCCGATCTGCGGGATATAAATACCCCGGATATTCATGATACCGGCAATGAGGGTAGTGATACCCACGAAACCCATTGGGATCAATGTGATCCATGCATACCTGGCTTTTCCCTGGTTGATGAGATAAGAGGTTCCGATGGCCAGTGCAATGGTAGCAAGCAACTGGTTGGCCGATCCAAACATGGGCCAGATGGTTGACACGGTACCACTGTAAACAAAAAAGCCCCATAAAACAACAACCAGTCCGCTGCAGATCAGGTTCCCCGGAAGCCAGTTGGTACGGTTAAAGGGTTGATAAAACTTTCCGAATAACTCCTGCAGAATAAAACGGGCCACCCTTGTTCCGGCATCAATGGTGGTGAGGATAAACAAGGCTTCGAACATGATGGCAAAATGGTACCAGTACGACATCAGTTTATCGAGTCCGGGGATGGAGGAGAAAATCTGGGCCATCCCAACAGCCAGTGATACAGCGCCGCCAGTGCGTCCTGCTATGTTTTCGCCCACCTCTGCCGCCAGTTTGGGCAGTTCCGATTGGGTAAATCCCATCGCATGCAGTTGAGGAAGAATCTGGGTAAACTTTTCAGCGGAGACATTGATTTGAAAGTAATCGAGCGGATGAAGGCTGGCAGCAGCGATCAATGCCAGGATACTCACCATTCCTTCGGCCAGCATCGATCCGACAGCGATCGTCCGGATATGTGACTCGTTCATGATCATTTTCGGGGTGGTTCCCGAACTGATCAGCGCGTGGAATCCTGAAATGGCGCCACAGGCAATGGTGATGAATAAATATGGATACAGCGTTCCCGGGATAATAGGTCCTCCGCCGTGGATGAATGAAGTAAATGCAGGCATTTGCAGCGTTGGCATCACGATGAGAATTCCGATCGCCAGCATGCCGATCACTCCCAGTTTCATGATCGAACTCAGGTAATCCCTTGGCGACAGCAGAAGCCATACCGGAAGTACTGAGGCGAAAAAACCGTATCCTGCAAGCAGGAGCGCCAGGGTTTTGTGATCATATGAAAACCAGGAGGCGATGGGTGATGCAGGAATATAACGGCCCAAAATAACAGCGGCGCTCAGCATGATCACGCCCATCACGGTGGCTTCTGTCACGCGTCCTTTGCGAAACTGGAACATCCAAATCCCCATGAAAACGGCGATTGGAATGGTGGCGGCGATGGTGAACAACCCCCAGGAAGATTCGCTCAATGCATTCACAAGCACCAGCCCCATTCCGGCCATGGCGATGATGATAATTAAAAAAGTAGCGAGGGAGGTGGTTACGGCGCTGCTGGTTTTTTTGATTTCAAACCTGGCGATTTCGGCCAGCGATTTTCCGTCATGTCTGACAGATGCAGTGAGAATCACCATATCGTGGACCGATCCGGCCATGACAGCGCCAACGACCATCCACGCAAACCCCGGAAAGTAACCGAACTGACAGGCCAGTACAGGCCCAACCAGGGGACCGGCTCCGGCAATGGCTGCGAAATGGTGACCAAACAAGACCCATTTGCTTAGCGGAAAGTAGTTCTGGCCATCGTACAATCGCCCCGACGGCATGATGTTCGACCGATCGAGGGTGAGGACTTTGGCAGCGATGAAGCCAAAATAATAACGGTACGCCAGCGCGAAAATCGCAAAGGAGATGATGATCAGCGGCATTGCATTCATAGAACCGGTTAAGGGTTAAAATTTTATTAACGGTTGATATACTTTACCGTTCTTGAAAAGTCGTCGCTTTTGAGTGTAACAAGGTAGAGGCCCTTTGGGAAAAGGGTAAGATCATAATCGCGGGTGAGCAGTTTTCCCTCAGAAAACTCAAGACGGTCGGTCATCACAAGTTCGCCAACAATGGTGGTAACGCTTACTTCCATGAACTGCCCCGGAGATTTGACTTCAAGATGCAGGTTGCCGTTGCCAGGATTCGGATAAACAGAAAGGCTGCCAACCGTTGACACTTCATCAATTCCGGTGCAGGCCGAAAAGGAGAAACTCACCCTTGAATCGGCTGAATCGACACAACCATATTCGTTCAACACCTTCACCCGATAGAATTGGAGGTCGCTGCCAATGCCTGTGGTCACCACTTCGATGGATTGGGTGGTTGCTCCATTCGACCAGTAATAGAAGGAGCCGGGATTCCCGGCATCGAGGACTACCTTTTCATAAATGCAGGCTGTTGTATCCGCAGGCCAGTTGAGGATCAGCGGAAGCGGTTTCACATGCACATTCACCAGTCCGGAGGCAGTGTTGAAGCCATCGCTGATGGAGAGGTAGTAATTCGTTGTTTCATCCGGTGTTACAGTCGGATCGGCTATCTGGGAAGAAAATCCCGGAGGCGTTGAAGTCCATGAATAGGTGTACGTTCCGGAACCACCGCCAACCATTGCATGGAGTTGCGAAGACTCCCCTTTGCAAAGAATTGTTGGCGTTGCAACGGGATTGCAGGCGAGGGGACTTCCGGTAACCGAAACCGTGACATGAACAGGTACTCCTATACATCCGGTGTAATTATCGGTAACAATGAGTGAAAATATCGTGCTGACGGTGAGATTTGTAACCAGCGGATTCATGCTGGTGGACGAAAATCCCGGGGGCGCTGAGGTCCAGTAATAACTGTAATTTCCCGATCCGCCTGAGGCTGATCCATTGAGGGTAACGTTGGTACCATAGGGGATACTTGAACCAGACCCGGCATTCCCGATGGGTTTTTGGTGGACATTTACAATGACATTGCCTGAAATGATGCTGAACCCATCGCTGATCTGCACCGAATAGGTAGTGGTTGCTGCCGGGAAAACGGTTGGATTGTGAAGGTTTGATGTAAAGCCCGGCGGGTTTGAGGTCCAAACGTACGAATAGTTACCGCTTCCGCCCGAAACCATCGCGTCAAGCACCGTTGATGCCCCGGCGCAAATGGTTTGTGGTAAAGCCGTGGCTGTTACCCCCAGCGGGCCGCCCACAATGGTTACCAGTACATCGGCGTTGCCATGACAACCGGCATTGTCTGTTACATTCAGCATGAAATTGACCGAAGCGCCCAGGTTAACCGTAAGCGGTTGCGCTACATTGGGGTCAACCAGCATGTTGGCTGGCTCCCAGTGAAAATTGTAGGGGCTTGCCCCTCCGGAAACGGAGCCGTGAAGGGTGATGATGACCCCGTTGGCCACAGTGGTGTCGTTCCCGGCTGAAACCGATGGCGCGTTGATTTCGGTGAGTTGGAACGGATACCCCTGGTAAACACACACATTGTCGCAGAGATCACGAACATCACCGGCAATATTCAGGATGTAACTGCCGGGCCCGAGCGAAGGAGTGACCACGATGGTACAGCTTCTTCCGTTGGTGGCGCCGGTTCCGCAATCAACAGAAATCAGATCGGTAATGGTGTAAGCGCCGGCCGGACCGGTAAGGGTGAACTTTTCGGGATGATGGAAAATATCGACACATTTCACGTTTTCCGAAAAACGGAAAAAGAGGCTGTCGGAGCCTGCACACGACACCGTTTGGGCGATGGAGTCAACCGAGGCGGGGGTAATGTCAAAAATGGATGCCGAGGAACCGCTGAAATCGAGGGTATATCCCGACTGGTTGGTGGTTGACCAGTTGCTTACATTCAACACATAGGTTTGTCCGGCCAGTACGTTGAGATCCTTATTGAACTTTTTGCCGGAAACGCCGGGTCCGTTGCAGTTGAGATTGTTTCCGAGCGCGGTGCTGATGCCGGTGGGTCCGTTGGTACCGGTCACCCCATAGGAGTTGCAACTCACCTGGAGGCTTGATGCGTTGTTGTATATCTGGTCGCAGCCGGCAGTGGTCATGTTAAACAGGGACCAGTCGTAGTCGTTGGAAGCATTGTTGGGCGTGAGGGTAAACCGCAGGATTCCATCGGTTTGGACCGTGATCACGTAGAACACATCATTTTTCTCCCCGTCCATGCACAGGGGGCACAGGCCATTGTTCCTGATCTCGGGGTAAACATTTCCATGGCCGGTATAGGAAGCCAGCGTGGTATAAACCGGCTGACATACCGGAATAGCGCCAAGACAATCCTGAACGGTTGGCGTTCCGGAATAGGACTGGGCCAAAGAATATAAACTGTTCATAACCAACAGGAAAATCATTCCCCGGCTGATTAAGGTTTTTATGAATTTCTTTGTTTTGTGCATGTTGATGCAGGTATCTACAACAAAAGTACAAATAATTTTATCACTTCTCTTCTTTTGCGATCCGGTAACCAATTGCGGTTCGGGGTGCGGGAGGTTCTATTTTCTTTTCGATCAAATCCCTGATAGCCTGGAAAACTAAATGAATCCTTTCATCATGTTTGGCAACTGTACGTTCCAAATCTTCCAGTTTTTTGGCAAACTCCTTATGCGTTTCCATGAATTTTCTTACCTGCACAAAGGCCCTCATAATTGCGATGTTTACTACGCTTTAAGGTCGCAATTTGCGACCTTAAAGAATGAAATTCTACCTGAGTCAGTTCAAAAAGAAAATCATCAGGAAAGCGCAAGCGGTTCCTTCTGACAGCTTCCTTCAATCGCCTGACTTCAACATTATAAAGTTGGGCAAGGTCACTATCAAGCATAACCTTTTCACCCCTGATCAGGTAAATTTTATTAACAATGATCTCCTCAGGTATTAACGGCTGATTGTTCATAAGCGTTTTTATCTGTTAATCGGATAAAATGATAAAGGTGAACCGATTGTAAATAAATACCATAAATAAAGCCACCCGGGGGAGCATTTAATTTCTCCATGCTTTTCCAAGGATTGTCCATGCTTTTCCATGCCTCCTCCATGCTTTTCCATGCTACCACCAGTCTTCTCCATGCTGCTACCCGTCGTTACCATGCTACCACCATGCGATGTCCAAGGGTTGTCCCTTTTAGGACCCGATAAGGACCCAATAAGGACTATGCTTTGTCCATGCTAAGCGTATCAGCCAACGGGATTAAACAAACAGCCTCACCCCCCGGCCTCCTTCCTCCAGGGAGAAAAATGCCTCACCCCCCGGCCCCCTCTCCCCAGGGAGAGGGGGAGGGAGGGAAACTAAGGGTGGATAGGAAAAAACGGACAAAGAGCGAGTGAAAGGTTAGCTAAGCGTCGATCACATTTCCGCATGTGGCGTAATCAATTTCGAACTTTAAGGGCTACAGTCAGGGAGGTTTCGGGACGATTTCGGGACTTATTCGGGATAAAGCTGAATCCTAAGTGAATGCTAAGAGAACGCTAAATGAATCCTAAAAGGGAGAATTTCGGGAGAATTTCGGGAGGATTTGGGGAGGATTTGGGGAGAAAGCAGGGA
>JBAXFM010000279.1:0-6845 GCA_037139855.1 Bacteroidota bacterium | reverse complement strand
TTTTCTGGAAAAAATGCTGCGTTGCATCGTAATGAAGCAATGCGTTGTGATCAATATTTAAAGGAACAACATCAATTGAAAAACCCGGTCCAATGATGGAATTGGCCGGTGAGCCGGTAAGCGTTATTTTGTTGGAGCCCGCCGTAACGGAACCGGTTGTCAAAGCGTTTTGCTTGCTGTTGATTTGTCCCTGTAGTTTTCCAATGCCGCTGATGATGTTGTCTGCCGCCTGCACCGTATCATTGGCAATGCTCAATCCGGTTAATCTGGTATTTCTGACTCTTTCAGGAGTGAAGTACAATCTTACTGAATCTTCAGGCACAACCGTGGTGCTCAGAACTGCCCAATGTTTGTTGCCGTCAAGATATTGTGTTGCTGCTCCCTGAGTAATCACAGGTTCATATTCAATGGCTGCCCGCTGCCGGCTGAGCAACACGACTGATGTATCTGATTTGCGGTAGCGGTCGTTTAAACTATCCTGAAGCGCTTCATCGTTACCTATCATCACCCAACTTTTATTGCCGGGTTTTCCCTGGTTCACATAAAGGCGGTCATTATCAGTGCAAAAGATCAGTAATCCGTTGGCAGGGCGCACAATTGCATCGCGTTCCGATGCAGTCATCCGGGGAATCAATAAACCCCTGGAAGTTGATTTTACATCCAGAATGGCCGAACTGTCGCAGAGATTACCATCGCTGTTTATTGCAACCTGACCAAACAGGTTGCCAGCCATGAAAAAGAGAAAAACGGTATAGAAAACTTTCATGTCCGGGAATATTTTACGTTACTCACCGGATCTGATATTGCTATCAGATCTATTGTTTATTTAACAACTTGAAGAAGATTGGTTCAGAAATATGGAGCCGTGAAAAGGTCAGTCATTCGAAAAAATCTTTATCAGGATGTCAATGAACAGAACAACATTATGTTAACTTCATGATAGATACCGGATGATCGCTGATGAAAAAACTGTGATAGGACTTATGAATGCTATCACAAAGATAATCGCAGAAATACAAATGTCAATATCTACATGGATAATTATTTTTATAGAGGTGCAATCTTTTTCCCGGGAAAAACAGGAAAAGATTTTCCCAATTTATTATAATCATGAGTTGTTTTCATAAGGCTATTTATTGCTTAATCGGAAAAAATGAAAAAGGTAATACATAAAAAACGAACTATTTTTCAACAGTGAATCTATGTTCCTGAAAATCAATGAGAATAATTTTTCAGATTCAAGCCAATTTTCAAAATCCAATGCATGACCGGATCATAAATCCAGCAGTAAACGCCACAATGGTTATGAAAGGATTGACAATGTTTTTTAAGGAAGGGTTGTGTTGGCGGCTGAATTTATTCCTTCACAAACTTAGCGTGAAATCCAACCGTTTCAGTGGTGAGCATCAGAAAATAAATCCCCCCTGGAAGTGATTGAATTTCAATGGAAACAGTATTTCCGTTCCGGGAATGTGCGGGATTGTATTTTATCCCGGTCACGGAAATAACCAGGAGTTGCAGATGGTCTGAATTTACGCCTGACGGCAGATCAATGGAACAACGGTCGGCTGCGGGATTGGGGTACACCGAAAGCTGATGGTCGGCATTGTTCAGTTCAAGTGCTCCCACCGGGTTTCCCCAGATCAGGTAAGCATATTCGGGATGGTCGATAAACGGATTGCGGTTATGCTGGATGCCGTAAACGGCGTTGTTCCGGCTTGTCTCCTTGGCCGATACCGGATCGATGCTGCACCAGTGAAGCATCATCTGCAGGGCCCATGGCTGGAGTTGCGATTTATTGGTTTCATCGGTCACGTTCCAGTTTCCGTCTTCGGTATAATAACGGGTTGACATGTAGAAGTAGGTCCGCGCAAAATCGCCCTTGTACTCATTGATGGGTTCAAAAACAGTTCCGGAAAATCCGGGCCAGTTGCAGGTACCGAGCTTGCAACCATTCTGGGAAGTCCAGCTCGCGGAGGAAACCGTGCCATAGGCATAATTGCTGCGCCTTCCGTTCACATAACCGTCCGTAGGATAAATGTGAAACATGTCGGAATTCATCGGTGGAACATCGTTGAACCAGCTTTTAGGCCAGGAATGTTCGCGGTTGTAGCAATCGCCCTCGCCGCTGTAATTTCCGCACTCCTGCCCCATGTTATAGTGGAAAACGTAAGGAGGCGTTCCCCCGGGAACATCTGAGTACATGTCCCATACAACGCTTCCCGGTTTTGCATCTGTTGAAGGAAAAAAACCTGGAATTGAATTATAAGAAACAACCGTATGCCCTTTAATGATGTTGTGCAACGCTGTTTGCAGCGCCACGCCGGTCTTTCCATTGGCCGGGTCATAATACCCCGGAGGAATCTGACCCAGTAACCGGGCAGTGAAAAGTAAAAGGAGAAAACCAGTTATCAGAAAAGGGTTGCGTGCTGCTCTTTTTGCCATTCGGGATTTTTTTTGCAAAGGTAGAAAAAGGTGGGCAGGTAGACAAGTGGGCAAATGGACAGGGAGTGGTATACGGGTGAACAGGTATACAGGTGAGCGGGTAAACTCGTCATTCGTCACTTGTCATTCGTCATTCGTCACTCGTCATTCCAGAAACCGTTCCAGCTTGCGTATATTCAGCAGCGGTATCGCAAACCTGAACTCCTGTCCGTCCTTTAACAGGGTTGCTTCGCGTTTTTTCCGGCTTACTTTCGTCAGATAAGTGACGTTGATGATGATGGACCTGCTGATCCTGAAAAAATCGTTTTTGGGAAGTGACTCCTCCAGGGACCCGATATTCATGGTGGCCAGTTCGCTTTTTCCCTGGCTGAAGAATAACTCTGAATAGTTCCAGTCGGCCTGGATGTAGATAATATCCGAAGGACTGATCATGGAAAAACCTCCGGTATTGCTGATTTTGATCTTTGGTTTCAGCAGTGTTCTTTCGATCAACCGGGTAAACTGTTCAACCTGGCTGGGTTTGGAAGGCGCCTGTTGCAACCTTTCGATAGCCAAATTCAATTCGTCAGGATCCACTGGTTTCACCAGGAAATCAAAAGCCGCATGGCGGATGGCTTCGATGGCAAATTTGTCGAAACCCGTGGCAAAAATAATAGCCGGGGGATCTGCGGCATCAAGCAGCGCTTTAGCAATGTCGAAACCCGTTTTTCCGGGCATCTGGATATCGAGGAACAGGAGGTCGGGATTCTTTGCAAGGACAGCATCTACCGCCAGATTGGCATCGCTGATGGTTTCAATAACCTTTATTTCCGGGTGGTTTTGAAGCAATGTCATCAGATTTGCGATGGCGGCAGGTTCATCATCGACGATAATGGTGCGAATGGGTGGTTTTATCATTGATATTTTCTTCAGATCAAAAACTGTAAGAAATTGTCAGGATTCACGACAAAAAACTGATCCGGATGGTATTTTGTTTTAAAACTAACCGGAATTCCTGGTTGCTTTTTTGCGCTCCATTTACATTCATAGGCAACAAGTTTTCCATTTTTTTCTTCTACCAGGTCAATTTCTGCGCCATCATAGGTCCGCCAGAAAAACATGTTGACCACCCCGGTTTTCAGATGATTAACTTTCATTCGTTCAGCAATACAGAAATTCTCCCACAAAACCCCCATGTCATTCCTGTTCTCTGGCGGACTAAAATTATTGATTACCGCGTTGCGAATCCCGGTATCATAAAAATAATATTTTCGACTCTTTCGTATCTCGTTCCGGGTATTGGAGTTGAAAGCACCAAGACTAAAGATGACAAATGTTTTTTCAAGAAGGTCAATGTACTTTTCAACTGTTGGAATCGTGATCCCCATTTTTATTGATAATTCATGCAAAGAGACCAGGTTGCCTGTCTGTAGCGCAAGCGCTTTGATAAGATTTCGGAGTACCCCTGAGTTTTTCAGGTTTTCATAGGCAAGGAGGTCCTTAAAAAGGTAGTCAGTCGTAAGTTCTTCGAGTTTTTTAATTTTTTTCTCTGCCGGCAAATCAACAATACCGGGATAAGAACCGTAAACCAGCAAATCACTCAGCTTTTCGTAAACCCACAGCGCCTTTTTTGCGGAATGTAATTCATTTACTGACAGAGAAAACAGACGGAACTTGATATTTCTGCCGGTAAGCGGTTCAGCCACTTTATTTAACAGATCAAAACTGCTTGACCCGGTTACGATCAACTTGTACTCAGGGAAGGTGTCAAAAATCAATTTCAGGATGGCGCCAATTTGCCCCACAACCTGTGCTTCATCGAGTACGATAATCTGACTATCGCCAAACAATGATTTTATCCGGCCCAAGTTTCTGCTCTGCAGAATATCAAAAACAATGGGTTGCTCACAGTTGAAGATCTGTACATGTTCAAAGCGGGAGGTAAACATTTTGATCAAAGTGGTTTTCCCTACCTGTCGGGCGCCATATACGATCAGTATTTCCCTGGAATTCATCCAGTTCATCATTGTAATTTCCAGATCCCGCTGATACATTATTACAAATGTTGGCCAATATTTACATGCAAATATATAAAATTAAGCCGAATATTATACATTTTTATATAAAATTCGGCCTAAAAAGATTTATCAAATTAAATCTGTTGGGGCAGCTGTGGGTTTTTATGGAAGCGAAATCATGACCACTACCCTTGTCCCTATTGGGTTACCGCTCTCATCAGTCAGATCTGAAACATTTGATTGAACTTTGACGCCTGTAATTTTATAATAAAGCGCAAAAAATTGTTCCATCATTTCCATCCCCTTTCCCGTTGAGATTTTCCCTGCAACCGCAGATGCAGTGCGCCCCACACCGTTGTCGGTAATCTCCAGGATGAGTTTGTGATCCTCCACTCTGGCCTGAATGTTTATTTCTCCGCCGGTCTCTTTGTTGAGTAAGCCATGTTTCACGGCATTTTCCACCGGCGATTGGATGACCATTTTGGGGACCTCCCACCGGGTGTCAACCTCAGGATGAATCCTGAGGTGATAGGTGAACCTGTTACCAAACCTGAATCGTTCGAGCGCCAGGTAGTTCTCAGTAAAATCGAGTTCCTCCTGGAGCGTCCGTTTGATCTTATCTGCCGAAAGCACCAGCGAACGGTACATCTGGGAAAAATGCAGCAGGTTCTCCCGTGCCTGCTCCTTCTCCTCCCGGTTGATCGCATCCACCACGGCATTGATGGCATTCATGGTAAAGTGCGGGTCCATCTGGTTGCGGACGATTTTGAGTTGGAGTTCAGTGATTTTTTTTTCGGTTTGATATTTCTTTTGAAGCTGGTTGCGCTGAAGTTTTCGAACTAAAAATGTAAATAAAAGGATGCAGGTAAAACCAGCCAAGTAAAAAATCCATTTCGAGTAGAGAATTGAATTTTCACCATAAACAAGTGTATAAGCCATATCCCCGGAAATTATAAAAAGCTTGTTTTCACCATGGATACCTCTGACAAGTGAGATCCTTGTCTGCCGAGGCTCGGCAAGCTTAATGCCGCTGAAAGAGACCGGATCATTGAAATCATGTCTGAAAACAGTGATCTGGTTCAATACATCATTCTGGGTGATAACCTCAATCTGGTTATCATTGTCAATATCCATAAACAATCTATCTGAAATTGACTG
Source organism: Bacteroidota bacterium (assembly GCA_037139855.1). Classification (GTDB taxonomy): domain Bacteria; phylum Bacteroidota; class Bacteroidia; order Bacteroidales; family FEN-979; genus CAIVAT01. The sequence goes on along the minus strand of JBAXFM010000279.1, from coordinate 1,245 downwards.
GTTAATCGTACTTTTCTGAATGCAGTTAAACAATGAATCATAACCATAAATTGATCCATCTCCGGATTGCAGCATGAGAATTTCTGATTTTCCCTGGGTCATAACATAGGGTTGCAAAACGAGCATCTCCGGATTGAGTTCGGTGAGTTGTTTCTGCCTTATGATTTCTCCTGCCAAATTAATTTGAAATAACACATAACCTGCGTTACTGTCAGGAGGCTTGTTTCTCAATACAGTTAAGGTTGAATGGTTTACGCGGGATGGAAATGCAACAGGGGCAAGGCCTCCGAGTCTGCCGGTGAACTCTTTGGGAGGGAATATATACTGGAGTTTACTATTTAACATTATCACCCACGAACTGCTGTCATGAAACTGTACAATACGGTCTGTGATGTTTTCAGGTGCATAACCGGCAGGTACAATTTCAAGGTTGCCGTCTCCATTGAAATCAGCTAGGATCAGGGAAAAGGGGTAGAACCCAAGTTCGGGCGACTTAAGCAGTTTATCGTTTTTGACGTCATAGGTAAAAATGGCCCTGGGATATATTGAAAAACCTGCTTTAATACAAAAGATCAATTCCTTGTAGCCATCATGATTCAGATCCGCCATCTGGACAGGTCCGAAATTTACATCCGTTTCCCCGTTTACAAGTTCTACAGTGGAAATGAACCTATTGATAAACGCCAGTTTCAGGTGATAAAAGTCAGAGATATAACTTAGGTAAATCGAATCATTGGAAAGCGTAAAAGCATAGACTTCCTTTTTCCCATCCATGTTATAATCTCCCGTACTGATAAAATTGTCATCCTTAAAGGAAAACTGACCGCGGAAATTCCATTGTTCAACATGGCCGGACGGGTTTAATACCACTGTTACTCCGGCCGTGCCAACATCGTTGTTGCTTGTAGATATCAGATCACTGATGCTATCACCCTCCAGGTCTTCCCACAGTATTCTGTTATCGTTATAAAGCTTCCTGATCTGCTGAAGTTCCAGCCTGTATTTAGTGGAGTGTATCGGAAAAATGAGAAAGATAATCAAGGTGGAAACCAATGATAAGAACGTCGGATGTCCCAGGATATTGACCAACCTTTTTAAATGGTTTTTCGGATGTTTCAGGAAGTTCATTTGGACAACGAAATTGGTGTAGTGAAAACTGTTGATTTTAGGATTTTGAAAACAAAGTTAATTTTTTTTAGAATGCTTGCTTTAAACATTAATATTCGAAAAATCTTAATTATCATT
>JBAXFM010000278.1:0-6888 GCA_037139855.1 Bacteroidota bacterium | reverse complement strand
ATTAAACCGCCGAATATGTTAAGCGTTGACAGCAGCTGGTGGTTCAATTCCGTTCGCCTTGTGATCATCTATGGAATTTATGGTTTACTCATACAACTTGCCATCGGATGGTTCGACACGCAGAAGTTAAGAACCGAGCTGATGCTGGAAAAACAATCAGGCGAACTGGCATTGCTGCGGTCGCAGATAAACCCCCATTTCTTATTCAACACGCTGAATAACATCTATTCACTGGTTTACCAAAAGTCGGAAGATGCACCCGAAGCGGTGATGAAAATGTCGTCGATCATGCGTTATATGCTGTACGATGCCACCACGGATAAGGTTCTGCTGGAAAAAGAGATTGAATACCTCAAGAGCTTTATTGAACTGGAAAAACTCAGGATCAGGCACAAAGATTTTGTGGAGTTGAATGTTTCGGGCAATGTGGAGGGCCGGACCATCGCCCCCATGCTGCTCATACCTTTTGTTGAAAACGCCTTCAAACACGGGAGCAGGAGTGTAACAAACCCTGGAATCCGGATCAATTTAACCATCGGCCCAAAACAAATCCTCTTTGAGGTTAGCAACCATGTTCGGCAAAACGGGACCGCTACCAAAGATCAGGTAGGCGGCATCGGATTAACCAACATCCGGCGCAGGCTCAACCTGCTTTATCCCGGCAAACATCAGCTCGACATCAACCAAAATGAAGATATGTATCTTGTCAAATTAATCCTTTTTATATGAACATCAACTGCATAGCCATCGACGATGAGCCCCTGGCGCTCGACATCATCAGAGATTATTGTTCAAAAGTAACCTTCCTGAATCTATTGAGAACGTTCGACAATGCCATTGAATCCATCGAATATATCAGGACAAATAAAATTGATCTGATCTTCCTGGATATTCAGATGGAGGAACTGTCGGGAATCCAGTTGCTGAATGCTCTGAAACACCGGCCATTTGTGATTTTCACCACGGCTTATGAGCGTTACGCCATCCAGGGATTTGAACTTGACGTGGTTGACTACATGTTAAAGCCCATCTCCTTTGAAAGGTTTATCAAAGGCGTTAACAAGGTGTGTGAACGGTTGCAGATGGATCTGGATGGCGCTAAACCTGAAAGTGGCAAGACAAAACCGGCAGAACCGTCCTTTTTCTTTGTCAAAACAGAAACCAGAATGGAGCGCATTGAGAACCATGATGTTTTGTATGTCGAAGGCATGGGCGATTACTGGCGGATCGTCACAAAAACACGAAGGATCATGACCCTGATGAATGCCCGGAAACTGGAAGAGGTTTTACATGAACCGCAGTTCTGCCGGGTGCACAAATCCTTTTTTATCGCCCTGGATAAGATAGAATCAATCGAACGGAACCGGATCAAAATCGGCGATCAGTACATCCCGGTGAGCGAAACGTATCACAAGGCGTTTTTCGACCTGGTGGAACGGAAAAAGCTGGCGTAAGCCGTTGGATTACTGCAGTCGCTTGAGTTTGAATTCAACCGAAAATGGCATGGCTATTGAATTCTGGCAGTTATAACTGCCTTTGATGTTTTCGTAAACCGTTCCCTGAATGTTTCCTTCTATCAATTGCCCGGGGTTTCCCCACCTGGAAATAATCAGGGTGTTGACGGCGCTGGTTGTTTCAACTTCCTCGCAGTTGTCGTTTACCTTATGCCGGGTATAGTTTCCGTAATTTTCGTAAGAGTTGTAGCCGGGGGTGGACCAAGAAAGTGCAGGTCCGGTACCGGTTCTAATCGTTACGAGGATGGTTTTGTTCGCTGCCGGAAACTTTCCAAAGCTGTACGTACCTGTACTATTCACATCTGGATTCATATAGGAAAAACTATAGCCAAATGATTTTGCAGGATCTAAAAGAATTGAAGATTGCGAAGTAACAGAGAACACCTGGTTGCTGCTGTCCCAGGTTGCAAAGGCCGCACGGGTGTCGCCTTCGGGGAAAACTGTGCTGGCAAGCACAGGATCAAACATATCGTAACTGAAGTACGTAACTCCACCCACGGTCAGTTTAAAATATGCAGTATCATTACCGCCACCTCCTCCGCCACCGGTGGTGAATTGTTTCTCGCTGCCATAGTTGACGCCTTTGCAGTTAATAGCGAATGCTCTGACATAGTAGGTGGTATTCGGTGTAAGCGATCCGACCGGGAGCGTGAAAGCCTGGGCTTCCGTGAACGGGTCTTCAGGATAGAATGTTCCGCTGATCGTTGGGTCATGCGAAGTACCAATGGCCACACCACGCACACTTACCGGACACGAACCGATGGCCGTGACAGCGCCGCCCAATTGTGCGGAGATGCTGGTAACTAAAGTCGCATCAGCAGTAGTAAGCGAAGGGGTACCAGCTACTTGGTTGCCTCCGGGGGTCGTATCTTTTTTACAACTGACAGTAACGAGAATTATAGCAAGAAAAAGAAGCAATGTGATTTTTTTCATGGAAATTATTTTTAGGTTTATGGTTTAAAAGTATGGGTAATTTTTTTTAAGTCTGTTTTTATTTTGACAATTAAGCGCCGGCTATATTCAGGGCAGAGGAGGCATTCAATCCCTGCAGCAGCGCGCGGAAAATCCACGCGACTTTACAGCAAACCCTGCCTCTGCCTGGGAAGACCCGTATGAAAGGCCCCTGAACCGGGACAAGGAGGAAAAATAAGCTTTAGTCGTCCAGAATAAAGAGTTCACCGTGAGTAAAAAGAAAGAACCGCCATTTTCATAGCCTCTCTGTCCTCCCGGAAGTGCCGTGAATCCACTGCTGTTGGTTGCTCCGGTGTTTGGAGCAGCCCAGTGGGCAGTCCCTGATTCTTTCAGTTTACTGCCGATATCCGTGCCATTCCAACCTTCCATGCACCATGCGGTGCCATCCAGATAAATTGCCATCTGGCACCATTCGTCATCAGACGGGATGTGCCATCCTGCCGGGCAGATTCCCTGAACATTCCCTGTTGGCTCCGGGTTCCACACAGTGGTGTTGGTTGCACCATTGAAGTATTGAACCATCTCAGCCCATTGGTATAAGCCGCCATATACATCACAATTGGCCGGATTGTTATCGTAGCAGTATTTTTCGATGGTCCCGTTGTTGGTCTGATCCTGGCTGCCAGAGATGGCTGTGCCGATGCTCAGGTTTTCGGTCAACCAGCATTGCATGTTGATGATCACGGAATTGTAGGTCTTTCCTCCATAAGTCACCGAACCGCAACCCTTGCCATCAAGGTTGGAAGCGGTCTCCCAGGAGGCGCCATTGAACCAGCAGATGGAGTGGATGGTTGTATTGTAAACCATTAGCCCTGTAGCAGGAGAGACGATGCCATTTATCTGGATAGCCGTAAGCCGTGGCGGCAAAAGGCCTTTGCTGTTCGATTTCACATCCAGCATGGCTGAATTATCCGGCTGGCTGCCATCAGCATTGATGCCTGCCTGGGCAAACAAAGCGGTATTTACAATCAGAAGAAAAGTGATAAGGGAAAATATTTTTTTCATATTCATTTTTAATTTGAAGGGGCCATTCAATCCTTGCAGCAGCGGACGGAAAACCCGGACCTTTTATCATACAAAGCTGTGAATCCAACCGCAAACTCGTTTCCAAAGATCCTATTTAAAGCATATGTGGGAGCTCCAGACATCGGCGTAGGGGTCCAGAACAAAGATGTAATAGTGAGATAACTAAAATAACTGCTACCATTAAAATAGTCTCTCTGCCCACCCGGAAGTGCCGTGAATCCACTGCTGTTGGTTGCGCCGGTGTTTGGAGCAGCCCAGTGGGAAGTCCCTGTTTCTTTCAGCTTTCCACCGACATCCGTGCCGTTCATACCTTCCCCGCAGTATACACTGGCATCTAAATATCTTTCCATCCTGCACCACTCTGCCTCAGACGGGAGGTGCCATCCTGCCGGGCAGATTCCCTGAACAATCCCTGTCGGGGCCGGGTTATACGAGGTGGTGTTGGTCGCACCGTTAAGGTATTGAACCATTTCGGCCCATTGGTATAAGCCGCCATATACATCACAATTGCCAGAATAGTCATCGTAACAATATTTTTCAATCACCGCATTGTTTGTCTGATCCTGACTTATGAGGACCATGGTGCCGATGTTCAGGTTTTCGGTCATCCAGCATTGGTTTCCGATGATCACGGAATGGTAGATCTTTCCGCCATAGGCAACCGTGCCGCAACTCTTGCCGTCGAGGTTGGAAGCGATTTCCCAGGAGAAACCACTGAACCAGCAGATGGAGTGGATGGTTGTATTGTAAACCATCAATCCTGCGGCAGGATAGATGATGCCATACATCTGCGTTGTGGTCATCCGGGGTGGGAGAAGTCCCTGGTTGGTGGATTTTACATCCAGCATCGCTGAATTATCCGGCTGGCTGTTGTCGGCATTTATTACCACCTGTGCAGGCAATGCGCTGGTGATAAGCAGAAAGAGTGCTGTTAAAAAGGAAAATGTTTTCATGGTTCAATTTTTCAGGCACCGAGCAGCAAAGCCGTCACTCTTGTAGTAATATCCACGGAACAGGTTCTCGTTGCTGACATTCAGGTTCCGGTACCATGCTTGGTTGGAACTGCTCTCAGAAGAGGTCCAGAAGTCGCCATAGATCGCCAGGAAGATGTAGGCTCCGCTCACATCACGGTCGCCGGCGCCCAGTCCCTTAAACCCGCTTGAGTTGGTGGCGCCGACATTTGGCGAGTCCCAATGCACAATGCCGGTCTCCTTCATCTTTCCTCCGGCAACGCCTGCCCCACCAAGATAGGTCGCAAGGGTATTCCATTCTGCATCAGTCGACAAATGCCACCCTGTGGGACATATCCCCTGTACATTCCCCGCTGGCGCCGGACTCCACGAAACGCCGTTGGTTGCACCGTTCAGGTATTGAACCACCTCGGCCCATTGGTACAAGCCACCGTATACATCACAGTTGTTCGTAATATTATTGTAGCAGTACTTTTCGATGACGCCGTTGTTCGCCTGATCCTGGCTTCCCAGGATGGCTGTTCCGACGTTCAGGTTTTCGGTCATCCAGCACTGCGTCCCGATGATCACGGAATTGTATGTCTTCCCGCCATAAAAAACAGAGTCACCGCCCCGACCTTCGAAGTTTAACCAGTTGACCCACGAAGTACCATTGAACCAGCAGATGGAGTTCACGGTTGTATTATAAATCATTAATCCTTCAGGAGGCGCTGGGATGCCATTCATCTGGGTGGTGGTCATCCGGGGAGGCAGCAGTCCTTTGTTGGTCGATTTGACATCGAGCATCGCCGTATTATCCGGCTGGCTGCCATCGGTGCTGATGCCTGTCTGGGCAAATCCTAGGGCAATGGAGAGAAGATAAGCGATAAGAATCAATATTTTTTTCATACTTCAACAGGTAACTTGGGTAATATTCTGATTTTCGGAATGGGATTTCGGGTGTGGCCCAGTCAGTCCCTGACACACCGCACGGAGAAACCCAGATCCTTAAGACCGAGTACTCTGAATGAATAAGCGCCATCGTTCAGGGTGATCCTGCTCCATGCAAATTGTGGTGATGACACCGACGCCGACCAGAAATACGCAACGATCGTCAGATCCCCGAAACTCGCATTGTAACGGTCGCCACCCGGAAGAGCAGTAAATCCACTGCTGTTGGTTGCATCGGTATTTGGCGCTGCCCAATGGGTGGTACCGGTTTCTTTCATCTTCCCTCCGGCAACCGCATCTCCGCCAAGATAGGTTGACAAACTGGTCCATTCTGCGTCGGTCGGCAAATGAAAGTCCATTGGGCATATGCCCTGCACATTCCCCGTTGGCACCGGGTTCCACGGGTTGGTATTGGTAGCGCCGTTGAGGTATTGAACCACTTCGGCCCACTGGTATAACCCGCCGTAAACATCACAATTCGCCGTATTGTTATCATAGCAATATTTCTCAAGGGTTCCGTTGTTGGTTTGATTCTGGCTTCCAAGGATGGCAACACCGGCATTCAGGTTCTCGGTCATCCAGCACTGCATCCCGATGATCACCGTGCTGTAGTTCTTTCCTTCATAAAATGATGAGCCACAGCTCTTGCCATCACGGTTGATTCCCGGTTGCCATGTGGTTCCGTTAAACCAGCATATGGTACTCAACGTTATATTGAAAACCATTAACCCGGCAGCAGGAGATGCGATGGAATTCATTTGCGTGGTGGTCATCCGGGGAGGAAGTATGCCTTTTGTCGAAGATTTTACCTCGAGCATGGCCGCATTGTCCGGGGGACTGCCATCGTTGCTGATGGCAACCTGTGCGAATGATGCACTGCTAAGGAGCAGAAACAGCAAGATGAAAGTTATTTGTTTTTGCATGGTTCAATGGTTTCAATTGTTTCTGAGGCACCGTAAAGAATACCCGGTTGCCTTGTAATCGTGGTTCATGCCGATGCTTACGTTGTCGAAACCCATATTTGAACCGGATACTGTGCTATTCTGGACACTGCTCCAGTACATACCGTAAACACCAATATTATAACGTAATCCTGTGCTATGGTCAAGGTATCCGGCAGCATGCATTTTTAACGGAGAGTTCCATGGTCCGTTCCAGTTTGTCCAGCCACCGGATGCATTCACATTGCTCCATTCAGCCAGGGTTGGAATGCGCCAGCCGTCTCCGAGTTCTAAGGAACAAGGGTCATTGGCAGCAGTCCAGTCCGAATTTTCAATGATGCTGCTTATCCAGGTCGCACCTGGTGTTCGGGTTGTCCCGTCATGCATATACCCCAGTTTGCGGTTAAACTGCCAGTACCATCCAGCCGAAGCTTCCGAGCCATCATTAACGGCTGTTGCCTGATGGCTTGCGCCAAGGTTGCTGGTGATCCAGCATTTGGCAGGTTCGCCCGGGATATTTGTCACCGTGGCATA